>JAGXRQ010000001.1 GCA_018335675.1 Bacteroidota bacterium
CAGATGTTGGCCTGATGTTTATTGCTTACAACTTAAGAAGGTTGATAAATATAATCGGCAAAGAAGCCTTTGCCAGCCTTTTGGCATCCCTTTTTGCGTTTTTTACGCAATATTTTCAAACCCTGAGACGAATTTTAAGCCATTTTTACCCGGTTTTACTTTTTCAAAAATTCAATTTCCGGAATTCTAAAACTTTTCCAAAAATCAGTTATATTTGAGAAAAATATTGAAATTTAACGGAGGTTTTTAGACAGACTGCCGTCATCCCCCAAACCGTCATCCCCTGGTTTATCCAATATCAAAATCCCATGAATATGATTGGGCATTACAATAAAATTTCCCAATTCAACAAATGGGCAATGATTTGGGATTTCGTTCCAGAAATGATAGGCAATTACACCCAAATTTGACAATACCATTTTACCATTATTAACCTCGCCAAAATAGTGCACACGGTTTTGGGTGCAGATGGTAATAAAATACGCGCCATTCCATCCGTAATTCCACCATTGTGCACGGGCTGATGCAATGCGGTATTTGTTTTTAAATTTTTCCTTATTAGTCATTTATCAGTTTGTTGAAAATATGATAAAGGATTATTTTACTTATAATCCTGCAAATATCAATTCTTGTTTTAAATTATTAGCGATACAAAAATAAGTTAAACTAGATAAATATTCGTTATGTCTAATAAAAAAAATAATTAACATAATTAAATGCAATTAATGATGTGGCGAGTAATTAAAATGACTTCATAAAAACTGTATTATTGATGCTATAATATTTGTATTAGCAGAAAAAAAATATTCAAAAGCTTATTCGGGATTTGGTCTTTTGCTGAACGTGTGAATATATATCATTCTATATAAATATGATTTCTTTTGTCTATTCAATAATCATTTAAAACTTCTCATCATCATATTAAACTTAGCAAATGATTATTATAACGCTCAAAGCGAGCCTCAGAGCGGCGATAATATTTCTAGGCTTAATGATTTAGAGCACGCAATATTTAAAGATTTTTATCTAATTTTAAAGACAATGATAAAAATTACTTAGCAAATGAATAAACTCACGCTCATTATCTTGTTTTTGATTGCTTTTGCCAGTTTCGCTTTCTCGCAAAAAGAAGCTAAGCTGGTATTGCCTGAGGGGCATACGGAAGTTGCATTGGCTGCCCAATTCTCCCCTGATGGGAATCATTATCACTACAGGCGATGATCACAAAACCATCATCTGGGATGCAGAAACCGGAAAAATGCTCTACACCCGCCTGCAGCTTACTGATGGCGACTGGCTGGCGTACGACGAGCACTACCGCTACGATTTTAGTGAAGGAGCAAGAGAGCACCTCTACTTCACCTGCGGCCTCGAAATCATTGACCTTGCCCAGCTTAAAGATGCCCTCTATGTGCCCGGGCTGGTGGAGAAAATTATGAATGGAGAAGATATCAACTACCCCAAGCTTTCGGACTTGCAGATATGCGATGCATTGCCTATCGTTGAAAGAATTGAAAGCGAAAAAGTGCATTATCATTATAAAATCACCACAAGGCGATTGGGATTGGAATATGTTGAGGTTTATATCAACGGCAAAAAGGTTTATACTTTTCAGAAAAATGATCTTACGGAGTCTAAAGGGGTTTTCTATCTCAGGATAAAACAGCATGAGATAACAAAGCACTTCATATCAGGTGAAGAAAACAAGGTAAACGTGGTTGCCAAGGCAAGATAGATGAGGAGGTGAAAAATATTATTTACCTGGCTAAGGAGAAACCGTTGGTGATTTTCGCAAATGTACTCAATACCAGCACGTATAACGATGATCTAAACCTGAAGGAAATATTAAATAACCGCTTACTCGAAATATCGGAACGAGGTATAAGCAGCAATGTAATATTTGCACGCCGTGAAACGCCCAATGCAAGCAGGATAAACGTTATGTATCAAACCGACAGTAAAAATATAAATGCTGAAATTAGGATATTTAAAGAAAACACACAGTTGCATCAGGCTAACGTTAAGGGTAAATTATCAGAAATTGACACATTTATAACAGACATAATTGATGAGGTGATGAGGTCTGTGAGGTAATTTACTTTTTCAACCCTTGATAATCTTTTTTATTCTAAATTTGAATTTCAAAAAACAATTTTCATTGAACAATATTTATAGTCATTACACAAGCAAAATTGGTTTAACGCATACACGGGTGAATTGAGCATACTAGTTCAGCTAATCTAATATCATTATTTGAGTTCTATTACATAGACAGGAACATTTTAAAAACAAATTACATGCGAATGAAAAAGATATTTATTGTTGTTATTGCTTTGCTTTTAGTTTTTTGTTGCTTCAATTTACAAGCCCAAACAACAAAAGGGGCCAGACAAGCATCAGGTGAAGCAACTCAGAAAGGAGATATTCATGCTGTAATTGTTGGTGTGAGTAAATATGCATCTTATCCGAGTTTGAAATATGCAGATAAAGATGCTCTTGCATTTTATAATTTGCTGTTATCTAATGCTTTTGGAGCAGACAGCAACAGGGTTGTTTTGCTGCTCAACGAACAGGCTACTCAAAACAGGATTGATGAAGCATTATCAAATTTAATTTATTTTGTAAAGGAGGGAGACCGGGTTTTTATTCATTTTTCGGGACACGGAGGTGTAGAAGGGCTTACAACTTCAAAACGAGGCTTTTTACTTACTCATGAAACAAGTGAGACCAATCTTAGGCTTACTTCATACAGGATAGATGATTTAAATGCAATAGTTGGAGAACTTGCTACTGCTAATAAAGCGCACGTTTATTTAGTTATGGATGCTTGCCATGCCGGAAAGGTTGATGAGGCAAAAGGTAAGCTGTCACCCGTTAATGAATATATTGGAGGATAGCATATGGCACCAGCTTTTTATCTTGTGGGGCTAATGAATTGTCGTTAGAAGGCCCTGATTGGGGTGGTGGAAGGGGTCTGTTTTCTTATCATCTTGTAAATGGATTAGCAGGGAAAGCTGATATGGATGAAGACGGTGTGGTTGACTTGAATGAAATTAGCTTCTATGTGAAAAACAAAGTAAAAAAAGAAGCATCTCCAAGTCCGCAAAACCCTGTTGTTACAGGTGAAGACAGGGTTGTTTCCATGAAGGATGAAGATTTTATTTAAATACTTGAGGGTAGAAGGCCAATTCTTGCACAGGTAGCTATTAGAGATGTAAATACAAAAGGGTATGAGCAATTTTTTCTCAGCCAGTTAAATGATGACCAATTAGCTATTTATAACAGGTTTATTAACGCTTTAGATAAAAGCAACTGTGAATTTATTGAAGATTGTGTTGATTTTTCCAAAGCTAGATTATATTATAATCAACTTAATCAGTCAGGAATCCCATCCGGGCTGGAGTCGATACTAAGGAGAAAACTAATTGCTTCACTTCAGGATAAACCGCAGCAGCTATTAGATGTAATTATTTCAGGTGAAACAGCCTACTCTAATGAGGAAGAAGTATGTTTAATTTCTGAGAATTTGATGTACTCTACGGAATTAATGGGAAAAGATCACTATTTGTTTGCAATAACCATGGCCAAGCATTATTATTTTAAAAGTTATTGCTATAGCTTCAATAAAGACTATAATATTGATGAAAACCTTAAACTCTTTAGCCTTGAAGCAGTAGATAGTGCACTATACTTTGCTGATAATATTGCCTTTTTTTACAGAAAAAAAAGCGTTGCACTGGCAAGTTTGGAAAGATATGAAGAAGCTTTACAGGTTGCAGACTCGGAAATAGCTTTGGATACAGGAGCCCATGAGGCATATAGCCATAAGGGCGTTGTTTATGAGTTTATGAAGTTATATAATGAAGCAATTGAAATGTATGATAAGGCATTAGAACTGAACCCGGATTATGCACATGCATACAAGAATAAAGGCGACGCCTTTCTGGCATTGGAACGCTTTGAAGATGCTTTGAAAATGTTTGAACTGGCGATTGCTCTTGAACCAAATGATGCTAGCTATTATAACAATAAAGGACTCGCCCTTGAATTTTTAAAGTTATATGATGAAGCAATTGAAATGTATGATATAGCAATAGAGTTGAATCCAGAATATTCAAGTGCGTTTAAAAATAAAGGAGACGTATTGATTAAATTACAAAGATATGCAGAAGCATTGGCTATGTATGAAAGAGCATCCATGTTTGAGCCTAAAGAAGCTGTATTTTATAACAAAATGGGATTAGCTTATGAATATTTGGAAATGTATGAAGATGCAATATCTATGTATGATAAAGCAATTGAATTAAATCCGGATTTATATATCGCTTATGAGAATAAAGGTGATGTGTTTTTAAAACAGGAAAGGTATTACGATGCAATTGAAATTTTTAATAAGGTTATTTCTTTTGATTCAAGTGATGTGGATGTATATAATAAGATTGGTATTGCCTTAGAAAAACTTGAGAGGTATGAAGACGCCATTTCTATGTATGATAAAGCAATTGGTATTGACCCTTCAAACGCTCAAGCATATGAAAACAAAGGCGATTGCTATATTATGTTAGATTTATATAATGAAGCAGTTGAAATGTATTATAAGGCAATTGCACTTATTAATCCAGGGAAAGCTGGTTTGTTTTATAAAAATGGTGTTGTCCTGCAGTATATTGATCAGTATGAGAATGCACTTGAAATGTTTGATAAGGCAATAGAGCTTTATAATGGATATATTAAAGCATATAAAGATAAAGGAGATTTATTATTTGTATTGGATTATTATACAGAAGCAATTGAAGTATTTGATTTAGCAATAGCTTTGGAACCAGATAACTCAGTGTTATACAACCAAAAAGGGCTTTCACATGAATACCTAGAACAATATGAATCTGCTTTAGAAATGTATGATAAAGCAATAGAATTGGATCCTGAATTTTCTGATGCATATAATAACAGGGGAGATGTTTTGTTTTCTTTGAATAAATTCGGAGATGCAGCAAAGTCATATATTGACGCATTGTCTTTTGACCAAGATAATGCTAACATTTATAATAAGTTAGGAATTTGTTTGGAAAACCTTGAGCTCTATGAAAACGCAGTTGAAGTATATAGTTTAGCCATTGCAAAAGACCCCAATTTTGCTGAGGCATATAACAACAAAGGGGATGCCTTGTTTGCATTAGGTCGGATTGATGAAGCTGTTGAATTGTACAGAAAAGCAATTGGTCTGGATCCAAATAATGCAAACTACTTTGTAAATATCGGAGGTGCGTATAGATTGCTTGAAAGGTATAACGAAGCAATTTCTATGTATGATAAGGCAATTGAGTTAAATCCTGAATATACTTTTGCCTATAGCAGTAAAGGGTTTTCGCTGCAGTTTTTAAAACGATATGATGAAGCAATACAAACATTCTCCGTTTGTATTAAACTAGATAGTAAAAACCAAAAGAACTACTTATATAATATTGGGTGTGCTTATAGTTTAATGAACAACAAAGAACACGCTATCAATTACCTTGAAAAGGCAATTAATGAAGGATTCGATGATTTTGACCTGATAAATTCAGACACAGACCTTGATAATATAAGAGGCTCTAATGAGTTTAAAGCTCTTATTAGCAAATACACAAAACAATAAGAGTCTTATTTTGGTTCTATTGTAAACACTACCGTTTCTACATGCACAGAGCCTAAAGGCAAATTTGATGTTTGAGCTCCACGGGTTGAGACTTCATCTGTTGTTTCTGTTTTAAAGGTCTCTGCAAAAAGCCTTTGAAATGGATTTGACTCAGGACCTCTGTGCGTTTGACCCTCGCCTCTTGTTTGAACAACCTGGCCAAGATTCATAGGTGTGTCTGAAGCAACTATTTTAAAGACTTCTATTCCATAGGGAGGAAACAACTCAATTAGTGAGATTTCTCTGCTGTCTCTTGGTTTTAGTCTGTACTCTTGCGGCACACGCCCTTTTTCGGGAACTATCACATTTATCTTGTCATCAGGCTGAATGTCTAAAATGGAGAAATAAATATCCTGCCTGCCCATATTTGTTATCCTGATTTTGAAAAAATCTCCTTCTTTGAAAACTATGTTTCCTGACTCATCCATCCTTTCTGTTAAAGGGATTTCCCCAACTTCAATCGTTCTTCTGCCGGCACGTTGGACTTCAATAGGGATTATTTCTACTTTTGTTCGGAGTTTTGGATCATCAATTTCAAGGTTTCTGATATATCTTGTAAGAGAATAGTCAATAATTCTTTCAACAACTTCCTCAGCAATTTTTTCAATATTTTCAGAATCAGCAGGTTTTGACCATAATTCATGGTCGGAAATTGTGCTAAGCATTAAGTTTGCACCTCTGGTAAACTGATTACTTTCTTCAAAAATAAGGTCGTAATCACTATCTGAAATAGTGATACGCGGATTATTTTCAATTCTTCGTATAACTGCGGCGGCAAGTTCAGTATTTTCAATGTCGTTTTTAACAGCTACTGCAAGGTTGCCAAAGTTTTGCTCTGTTACAAATATCCACGACGATTTAGCCTCTGCTTCAGAAATTGGATTATCCATTGCAATATCGGCATTAAGAATTTCAGAATGCACTATTGTTCCGGTTGCTTTTGGTGTCTTGCCGGAAATATCTCTAACGTCAATATCATAAAAACTAACTTTTGATCCAACATTTAGCCCATGTAGTAAGCCTTTGTTAATTGCAATATTGTTTTCGTCAAACCATGTTACTACTGAAGCAAAATCCGGAACGCCAAGTATTTTGCCTCCGAGTATTTGTTGGTCTAAGGTGCCTTCCGCTTGAGGAACTTGTCGCGGAGCAATAGTAGCCATTTCAAGTTTAATTCTATCAAACATTCCCTTATAAGTAGTAGTTGGGGAGGCCGTTGCAAAAACTTTGGCGAAGGCGTATGTTAATGAGCCTACATATAAATTGTCGCCTTTTTTATATTCATAATTTAGTTGATGAGATGCAGCCCCATAAAAACATGCCATAGGAGCTAAGTCTTCTCTTTCTATATATAACCCAAATTGATTGGATTGCTCTGCTAAAATAATCGGCTTGTAATCAGGCGCTTGAAACAATACTTCTGTTCCCCTCGACTTTGCCTCGCCTCTGGTGGATGTGCCTGAATGACAGGCATCTATTACAACCAAAACATTTCCCGAAGGGCCCGCGTTCTTCCTAATCTGCTCAAGATACTCACCAAGAAGATCATCTCTAAAATGGTTTTCACCCTCATAAACACCAGGCGTAAACCTTAAATGAGCATCAATAGGTATTAAGGCTTCATCATATCCATCTACCTCATCTCCGTTGTCATCCTGGATTTGTTGCCCATGCCCTGAAAAATGAAAATACACAACGTCTCCTTTTTTCGTCTTTTTTATTAAATCTTCAAATGCTCTCTTCATAGTAGATTTATCTGCATCCATAACTACTTCAATGTCCAAATCTTTAAAGCCTTGGCTTATAAGAGCTTCTTTTATAATTGGGACATCATTTGCTGAAGATATTGGCGACCATTTTGTAAGTTGAAAGTCATAACTTCCATTTGCAATTATTAGTGCTCTTTTTTGCTGCGAAAATGCATTATTAAATGATAGCAACATTGCAAGAGCAAGCAAACCAAGTTTAGTTGTTAGTTTTTTCATTTTTTATAATAGTCAAAAGTTAACCCTACACCCGCCACCCGCCACCTAATACCTAATACCTGATACCTAATACCCGTCTAATATCTAATACCAAAGCAATAATTTTTTTACATTATTACTATTGGCAAAATCAACTCTGAGTTTTTCCGGACTTGCTTTTGGGTTGCTGTTACTTATAACGAAAATGTCGTAAAATCCATAAAGACCGTTTAGTCTGAATGCGGCTCCTAAATCACTTAGGTTGTTTATTCTCCAAAGCGATCTGAAGTTATCCTCGCTTACGCCAACAGAAACCACTACATAGTTTTGTTTTGTGCTAATTCCACTGCTTTGGCTTCCTGGTTTCTTATTTGCAGCAACGCTTTGTTCTATCACAGATAGAATAACCTGATTATCTTGCATGTTTAAACTTATGCGGTTTTCCGATTCTACAACATGACGCGCGATTTGCTCGTGCCTCTGTGAATTAAGTTCAGAAGTCTTTATTTGAACAGTATGGGTTGTTCCGGCTTTTGAAACAGTAAGAGTTACTGTTTGGTCTGGCTTCATTTTTTCAAATTCTCCTAAAGCTTCTTCAAGAGATTTAACGTCAACACCATTAATTTTTGTAATGCTGTATCCAACCTTGTCTGATAATGCTGCAAACGCAGGGGATGCTCTTAAAACAGCGCTAATTACCGGGTACTCATCTTGTAGCTTCCATGAAGGCGATAAAGTATAGCTATCATATTGTGTTGTATATGATTGAGAAAGTTCGACGCCAATATATGCCCTTTTTACTCTGCCGTTGTTGTTTATAATATCATCAATCAATCTGTTGCTTAAGATGGCTTCAAGTGCGAAATTTATTTGTGGCTGCCATAGAGGAGAGCTGCTAGTTTCGGCAAATGCAATTTGTGAATTTATCCCAACTAAATCACCTTTACTGTCAACTAAAGGGCCGCCGCTATTTCCCCAAATCACTGTTGCTGTCGATTGCAAAAAGCCGAACTTTCCTGTTGCTCCGCCTCTTACTCTGTTTTTTGCACTTATTATTCCATCAGAAACAGTATATGGATATTCTCCAAGCGGATTTCCTATAGCAAAAACAGTTTCGCCAACTCCTGGCTCTGTAAGGCGTATTTTTATTGTTGATATTTCCTTTCCCGGTGGATCAATAAATTCTAACACAGCAATATCATAAAAAGTATCTCCTCCAACAACGCGAGCTTCATACTTGCTCCTGTTTATTGTATAAACATAAATACTGCCTCTTTCTGTTGAGGCCTGCTCAATAACATGGGCATTAGTAATTACGTATTTTTTCTTGTTTTTTTCAATTATGAATCCTGACCCGGAACTTTCCGCATTTCCTAAATCAAGAATTTTTTCGTAGGCTTCATCTGCAGCACCCCTGTACCCTAAAATCTGTCGTGTAGCTTCAGTTTTATTAACTGCAACGGTTACTACTGATGATAAAACTCTTTCAAGCATATCTGATGTTGCTTGCCCAATAGCTAGTGTTGTTGTGAATATAGCTAGTGAGAAAAAAATAAATCTTTTCATTTTTTTGTTTTTAGTGATTTATTTAATATAATTCATTACAATAAGCTTCAATTAAACTTGGAGCCATAAAATGCTCTAGTTCCAGAGCTTTGTTAAAATCTTTGCACGCATCTATTAGTCTTCCTATCTCGCTATAAGCATAGCCACGGTTTATGTATGCTATTGCGTATTTATTATCCAATTCAATTGCCATGTTATAGTCATGAATAGCTTCTTCATAAATGCCTAGTATAGCTTTGTTTATTCCTCTGTTATTGTAAAATACGGGTTTTTCTTCAATTGAAATTGCTGTAGAATAATCTTCAATCGCTTCTTCTGTAAGTCCGAGATTGTCTTTCGCCAGTCCTCTTCTGAAGTAGGCATCTGCAAATTTCGGATTTTTCTCGGTGGCTGCAGTGAAATATTTTATTGCGACTTCGAATTGTTTGTCTTTCATAAACACCATCCCTTTATTAAAAAGTTCTTGGTATGACAAATTTGCTATGCTGTCATTTGCCTGAACACAAAAAGATGATGATATTGTTATGAAAAACAATATTATGAATTTTAATACTCTCATTGTAAATTGTAATCCTTTAATTGAAAAATGGGGAAGTATTCACTTCCCCATTTTATCTTGTTTTTTATACAAAAAACTACCTTTCAATTTTCAAAGTCCAATCCCCGTAACAAGTACGTGTTATTGGCCCCCAAGTCAATCTGCTGCCGTCATCAAATTCAGCAACAGCATAAGCTGTAGTTTCGCCAGCGCCAACGGTAACAGCTCCGTCACCCCATGGGCTAACATAGCCTTGGTAACTGCCATCTACATAGCATTTGAGGTAAAGGTTTGTCCAGTTGTCAAAGATAACTTTGCAATACGACCCACGAGTAGGCTCTCCACCTTTGTACTCAGGTTGAAGTATACCCTCTGCGCTTTTAGCCGAGTTGAGCACTTCATTTTTAATAATATTAGGGTCATCTCCACTGCGTGATTTTGTTCCAGAGATTGAAGTTACAGATTGAGCACTTGCTGAAATTACGAAAAGTAATCCTACGGCAAATAATAATAGTTTTTGTTTCATAAATAAGGATTTTTTTGTAAATGAATTTATTGTGTGAAAAAGTGCTCTAAAGTTAACAACATATGCAATTGAAATATTAAGCGATGGTTAATATTTTTATAAAAAATTGCTTTTATCCCAAAATATTCAAGGCGTGATTTCGTAAATTGCAGTGATTCAAATCAATAGTTAACGGGGGTGTTACTTTGTAGAGAAATATTTTTTAACAATTTATGCTGGTTATAAATTCTTATAAGATGTTATTTCTATGATTGTCAAAGTAATATTGTGAAACTTCAAAGTATGAATATCGATTTGGGAAAAGCATTCCATAAGGATAGGTCTTGGTTTCGGAAATCTTAAATAAGTATTCATAAGATGCATTTAATCCGGCATTATACGCAGATGATAAAATAAGTAATTTATCATCTGGATTTTTTTCAATGCAGTCCGAATATTTTGCCTCTGCAAGTTTAATAAAACAACATAGGTATTGAAGTTGCCAATCTTGTTTCATCAATCTGTTTAGTCTTTCTCTGCGTATTTGAGCTTGTGTGAAATTTTCAGGGTATTCAGCAACTTCTTTAAACTCGATTAAAAGCAAAGTTTCACACATTAGCTCTTCTTCAAGCATTTCAACAAAGGAAGGCTTCATTTGAAACCTTCCAATAGAGAAGTCTGCGTTACTTTTTCCACCAACAACATAGGCTACTTCCAAAGCAGTTGTTTCAGCAAAATCTCGAAAGCGACTATAGCGAATCAACTCAGGGAAAACTATAGAAATTGCTATATCAGCCTCTATGTCATATTTTAAAAAAGTAGTTTTTAGCACTTTTTTGTTTTTCTCAATATATTTTAGTGCCTCAGTATATGAATCGCCGAAAAAATCCTCCGGACTGATATAATCCGTGCTAAAAGAAAGTGAAAAAACACTTAGCAGTATTATTATGGAGGATTTTTTCAGCATAACTTTTTATTATTAAAATCCCAATTTTTCTCTTAAGGAAACTGCATCAGACACCACATGCTTTTCAAATGTAAAACTGACATCCGGAGAAGTTGAGTTTCTTAGATTTTCTATATCCATGTCTTTGAAGCTTTCAATAGGGAAAATTCCAATCTCATTATCTTTAAGCATTAAAAGTATTCTATGTCCTGATTCTGGATTAATGCGAAAATCATTAATTTGGTCTTGCTTTACCCTAATATATCCACTGTTATCACCAAAAATAATTACAATCTCGTTATTATTTTTTATAATGTTTTCAACAACGAATTTGGGTTTTACATGAAACCAATCATCCATTTTCATCAAGGCATCAAAGTTGAATGTGCCAAGCTGATTTAATGAAAAAGCTCTGAATGTTTCAGCCATAGCATTAATTCGCGTTTGTTCCACTTTAAGTTCTTCCATAGCCTTGTCATAGTCTTCCTTCCATTTTTCAGGAGAAAGCCTTAATAGATTTTTTAATGGAATTACGGGTTCAACTTTTTTTGTAAAAGTGCGTTTGTCTTCATTCGTAAAAGTTATGTTAATTGCATTATCCGCTAAGTATTGAAAGCTTAGGTTGTTTAAGGTATAAGTTCTGTTTGATGGATTCCATGTCCAATGGGGGTAATAGTCTTTCATCCAGGCAGGAAAAGATTTGCCATCAAGATCTTTCCATAATAATTCTGATGGGTGATAGTATGATCTTTGAAATCTAATTTATCCTCCTAAACTGTATTGAAGGAGTTTAACATTGTATGCTTCTAGTTTTGATCTGATGCTTTTATCCTGGCTTAATTTGTATATTTTGTCCCAATCTTCATTAAAATAAATATCTAGAAATTTTTGATAGTTAAATACAAAATATTCGTCGCCCATGTATAGTTTTGGCGCTTTACTTTCCATCTCATCTCTTGCTTGTGTTTTAACTGAATTAATCTCTGTCTCTGATAAATCAATCCATTGCCATTCGCCACTTTCTGCATCCATTATAAAAAAGCTATAATGATCTCCAGGGTATTTTGACCCAAACCTGATGTCGATATTTTTATCGTCTGCTAATTTCAACTCTTCACCATTTTGATAGGCATATACTTGAAACATTCCTGCTGTTTGGAAATGTCTTTTTTCACCAAGAGAGAAATAATCCATTGTTATTCAGGCTAAAAAAATATCGAGTCCATCATGGAACTCTCTATAATGCAATTCATATGTTCCATCAACAATGTTTCCTTCTTTTGATTGCATAGCGCGTGCCGGAATGAAAATCATTGTTTCACTTTCAAGAACAAGCAAAGTGTCTTTCAGAGGATCAATCTTGAAAATTGTCATCTGCTTTTCCAACCCAGGGAAAGGTGGAGTAGGAGACCAGAATTTTTCTTTGGAGCAGGAGGCGAAGAAAGAGGCACTAATTAGCATTAATGCCATAAGTTTTACGAGGCTTTTCATAGCAATTAGAATTTATGGTGAATAATTAATTGGATATTATTTCAATAACAATATTCTTGGTTGAAATATTGTTTAATAATCTCATTATCAGGAAAATTATTTTTGATTATCACCCCTTAAACACCGAGCTTTCCGAATGCTTGCGGATTTTTCTAAAGCCAACAATGTATAGAAATACTAAAAACAATGTGAATAAGAAAACAGCTAAAACTGCTGCTTCCGGATGCTTATCAATTATTTCTGAGTAGTAATTTAATGGGAAATTGTAAAACCCATGACCCATTATCGCAAGAAATACTCCTTTGAAAAGATTTTTGTGTTTTCTGTTGGGTTGAAATTTGGCATGAGCAAAATAATATCCCATAATTATTCCGAATATTGCATGTGCCGGAACTGCAGTAATTGCTCTTGCAGTTGCTACTTCTAGCCCGCCCTCAAATACATACAATATATTTTCAACGCATGCAAAGCCCATAGAAACAAACACTGCATATATTATTCCATCAAAATTTTCATTGAAGTTTTTATCCTTCCATATAAACCAATATAGAAAAATAAACTTCGACAACTCCTCCGGTATCGCTGCCATAAAAAACGATTGGAATAATGCGCTACTTATGCTCCCTGAAAATGAATCTTCGAAAAAGTGTAAGGGCCAAACGATAATAAGAGTTGTAAATACAGCTAATACTCCTCCGAAAAAAGCCCTGATAAGCACTCTAATAGGCTCTTTTTCATACTTGTCGCGGTAGTATAAGTATATCATTATTACTACCACCGGAAAAACCGATGAGATTAATAGTGTCATAGCGGCAAATTGTTGTTTGTAAATAAAAAAAAAGAGGCGCGTTTTGCGCCTCTTTTTTTTATTAAGATTAATCAATTATCATTTCAAACGGAATGCGTGCAAGTATTCCTGTTGATTCTTTTATAGTTTGAATTTGTTTGTACACAATGTAGTTTTCTCCAAGCTGTTGCTTTATGAAATATTCTCTTACCCCACCCATATCTGCAAGTAACATTTCAATGAATGTCTTTTTCTTTGGATACTCGATAATTCTATAATTTTCCAACTCAGCAAGTTCAGCAGCTACAACAATAGCATACTCAAGACCGCCGAAGTCGTCAATAAGTCCGATGTCCTTTGCCTCAGAGCCAGTCCATACTCTTCCCCTACCAATATTGTCAACTGTTTCTTTTGGTAAACTTCTTCCTTCTGATACATGAGTTATAAAAGTATCATAAATTTCACCTATCATCTCTTGAATAAGTTCTTTTTCAGTTGCAGTAAGTGGCCTGTTTGTTGCTCCAAAATCTGCCAATGTGTTGGTTTTTACATTGTCGAATGTTATTCCAAGCTTCTGGTTAAATAAGTCTTTCATGTTTGGAATCATTCCGAAAACACCTATGGAGCCTGTAATTGTTGATGGGTTGGCAATAATTTTATCTGCCGCACAGGCAACATAATAACCCCCGGATGCTGCAACATCTCCAAACGAAGCAACAACAGGTTTTACTTCAGATGCAAGCTTGATTTCTCTTAACATTACATCAGACGCCAAGGCACTGCCACCTCCTGAATTAATTCGGAAAACGATTGCCTTAACCTTATCATTTAATCTAGCTTCTCTAATAGCTTCCGCAATCCTGTCAGAACCCATAGTGTAGTCGCCACCTTCACCACTTATAATATTACCCATGCCATAAATAACAGCAATATAATCTTTTGCTCCAACATTTAATAACTCTTTTGGCATAGGAGCATTTTTATATTGAGCATAAGATGCAAAGTTAATTTTGTCTTTCTCTCCAAGTCCAAGTTTCTGACGGATATTGTCCATTATTTCGTCCCTGTGTTTTATCCCGTCTATCATACTATTGTCAAGAGCTAATGAGGGTTTTCTGGTAAGAAGGCCGTTTGCAACATTGTTTATATGATTTAATGATAGATTTCTGCTTTTTGAAATATCATTTGTTATGCTATTCCACATTGAGCTTGCTATTGAAAGCATTTGCTCTCTATTTGCATCACTCATTTTTTCAAGATAGAAAGGCTCTCCGGCACTTTTATAATCACCGTGTTTAATAACTTGTGCTTCAATTCCTATCTTTTCAAGCAAATTTTTGAAAAACATAGATTGCATGTTAAGTCCACTGAAGTCTATCATTCCAACAGGATTTAGATAAACTTCATCTGCAACACTTGCCAAATAATATGCTTTCTGTGAATAGCTTTCCCCATAGGCTATGATAAATTTCCCAGATTCTTTAAACTTTAGCAACTCATTGCGAATTTCAGCAATTGTTGCATACCCGGCATTAATCCCTGTCATATCAAGAAATATTCCCTTGATATTATTATCAGCTCCGGCTTTTTTGACGTTTTTCAACATATCATTTAACCCAATAGCTGATTGAGCTTTACCCGACATAAAATCGAAAGATTCAAAAGGATTATCACTCGATCTGTCTACAATCTCAGATTCAAACTTTAATTGTAATACTGTATTTTCATTAACATCAAATGCTTTTTCTGTTCCAATTGTGCCAATTAAACTAATCATTCCGAAAAGCATAATTAAAGGAATAAGAAAAATTAAAAATGTGCCTAGCATTGAGGCAAACATAATTTTAAAGAACTGTTTCATGGCTTTTATTTTAAATTTATAATGATTTAAATTAACATACAATATTAATAAAAATTGAGTTAATAAGTTTGTTGAAAAACAAATTTTGTATTAACAATTATTTTTCAGATTTTTGCTCATTCTTTTTGCACAATTGAGCGTATGAATATAGTTTACATCTTGTTGGGGGGAAATCTTGGGAAAGTTCCGGAGACAATTTCTAAATCCATTGAAAAAATAACTGAGCAGGTTGGTTCTTGTTTAAAGCGCTCAAATATTTACGTTAGTGAACCTTGGGGTTTCAAGTCTGAAGAATATTTTTATAATCAAGCGATTATTATTGAAACTGAGCAACATCCGCACATGGTTCTGGAAAACATTCTTTCTATAGAGAAAGAAATGGGGCGTAAAAGAATAAAAAACAAAAACAAATACACTTCCAGAAATATTGATATTGATATTCTTTTCTATAATGATATGATATTGGATAGTGAAGATTTGTCAATTCCACACCCTTTAATGCATCTGAGAAGTTTTGCTCTATTACCAATGGTTGAAATAGCTCCTGATTTTGTTCATCCTGTATTCGATAGAACTATGGTAGAAATCCTTTCAGATTGTGAAGATGTGTCGTATATTAGAAAACTCAAGCAGCATGATCCCAGTTATATAATGTCATAATTGGTATGATGCGTTATAACTACATATCAATAGAGGGCAATATAGGTGCAGGAAAAACTACCTTAAGTACAAAAATAGCAGAACGTTTTAATGGAAAATTAATTCTTGAACAATTCGAGGAGAATCCTTTTCTTGCTAAATTTTATGACAACCCTGACAAATACGCATTCCCTCTTGAACTGTCGTTTCTGGCAGAAAGATATCAACAGCTAAAAACAGAACTCGCAAATCAGAATCTGTTTCATGATTTTACTATCTCTGATTACTTTCTTAATAAATCATTGATTTTTGCCCGCAAAACTTTAAACGATGATGAATATCAACTTTTCTGGAAGTTGTTTTCTATAATGGATGCTAACCTCCCTAAGCCTGACCTTTTAGTTCATCTATATGTTGGAGTAAATAGACTTCAGAGTAATATCAAGAAAAGAGGGCGCTCATACGAACAAAAAATTCCGGACGACTATTTATCTAAAATACAGGAAAGCTATTATGAATATCTTAAGCAGCAAAAGAACCTCCGGATATTGGTTTTGGAATTGAATGAAATAGATTTTGTTGCAAATGCATCTGACTTTGAATTTATTCTTGAGAAAATCAACAAAGACTACCCGGTCGGTATGACAATCGTAAGTTTATAAAATTTTTTATGGCAAAAAAAAACCGGACTGATTAGCCCGGTTTTTTTTATTATGATAGGATAATTATTTCACTATATCCTGGAATTCAGCTTGGTTGAAGAACTTGAAGAATTCAAGATCTTTTGCAGCTTTTTCTTTGAATTTAGGGTCTAATTCAATCGCTTTTTTCAAATTATCATAAAGCATATTTGTCAAATCTCTGCGAGCACCTATAATAGCAGCCAAGTAATGAGTTTTAGCTGTTTTTGGAGCGCATTCAATGTTAGTAGTTGCAGCAGTTAAATTTTGATTTAACATATGAGCTAAAGCAACGTTGAATGTACAAGTGCGACCTGCATAAGAAGAAACAGCAGCAGCATAGTCACCTTTTTTAATCATTAAATGACCGATGTTGTAATTTGCACGAACACCTTTTCCTTGTGCAGCTTCATAATATGATTTTGCATTGTCGTAGTCACCATTCCATGCAGCAACAACTCCAAGATTGTTAAGTACTTGACCATTTTCAGGCTCAAGTTGATTTGCTTTTTCTAGAGCTAAAGCAGCATTTTTTACATCGCCTTTTTTCAAGTAAGCCCATGCGAGGTTGTTGAAACAACGGTAGTTGTTAGCATATAATTCAGTTGCTGATTTGTAAATAGCAAGTTTTGTATTAATGTCCTCTGTCAAAGTAGCTGCGTAAAGAAGTTCTTTAACATCTAATTTAGCTGGGTCTGTTGTAGAAAGTTCAGCAATTTGTTCTTTTGTTTTCTTTGGTTCAAAAGCAGCAATAACTATCTCAGCTTTACGAAGAGGAGCAAGCATTTTTTCAATTTCTGCAAAAATGATTGTCATGTCTTTAATTTTTCTCTCTCTTTCTGCTGGAGAAAGTTGAGAGTTGATAACGTTAGCAATAGCTTGTTTGTCTTTAATGTCACTTGCATTTAACAACGCCATAAATCCGTCAAAATCTTCGCCTTTAGCAGCCATTTTAACTTCAATCTTTTCGTTTTTGTATTCTTTCTTTAGAATGTCTGCAATGTATTTTTCAGCAGTTTTTGTTCTGTCTGAAGAAAGCTTTTCGTTATAAGCAACTTCACCTTCTGGAGATGCCCATGCATTTACATCAACAGATTTAAGTTTCCAGCCTTGCTTTAAAAATGTATTCAATTCTTCAATCATTTTCTTTGCATCTGCACTTTGATTTAAACCTAATTTCCAATCAAGATTATGCTTCATGTATGCAAAATAAATGTTAGCTTTTTTAGTAATAACCGTTTCTAGTTCATATCCATGAGGAACTAAAGCTAAATCTTCATCTTTTTCAAGTAATGAAGGAGTTGTAATTGTACCAAAAGCAACGGCTTTTCTTTCAGGAAGTTCTGTTCTCTTGTCTGGCTTACTAGCTTTGTAAAGACTACCTCTAATAACAAGCTCCATATTTTCCATTCCTGCTTCAAAAGCAACTACTTCTGAAAGTGGGAAATTTGTAGGTGCTCCTTGATTAATAAGTTGACCTTCACCTTCTACTTTTTCACCACGTAAATGAATAACTGCAAGCTCTTTTTCCATACCGTTGTACTTAAGAACTGGAGTTAACTCAATTTTAGCACTTTTGTGGAAGTACTTTTCGCTAACACGCCCACTAACATCAATTGCTATCTCGCCACCATGTGCTTCAAGCGGATTCACTTTAGGAGAGTATTTTACCATTTCATCATAATTGCGTACCATTTTTTTAAGACCGCAACCTGATAAAGCCACTGCTGTAATCATTATTACAGCCATAATTTTTAAGTTGATTTTTTTCATAATTCTCATTTTTATTATTGGTTAATTCGGCTTTTGTTTGTATTTCTAATTGTTTATTTAGTCTACAAATATATATTAAAATTTCTAATTTCAAAAAATATGATGCTGTTTTGTTTTAAAAAGCATCAAAAAATTAAAGCAAAACTATGCTTTTTACCTGTTTGATAGCTTAAATAATAAGCTTTGCAAAGTAAATAACTTTTTTTCTAAGTTTTATTTTTTTTTTGCTTTTTATTTTTCTGCATTGCAATATTTTGTTTTTGAATGTAATTTCCAAAGAGTTGAAAAAATGTATTACAAAATAATTATTGCGAATTTTATATTTTATGTTTTGCAATTCGGAAAAATGTTATAAATTTGCACTCCCTTTTGAAAAAAAGGTATGAGGCCCGTTCGTCTAGGGGTTAGGACGTCAGGTTTTCATCCTGGTAACAGGGGTTCGAATCCCCTACGGGCTACTAATTTTTATCAAGAATTTAAGAAAATAATTTATTTATGGCAAATCATAAATCGGCACAAAAAAGAATTCGTGCAAACAACGCAAAAAGATTACGCAATCGTTATTGGGCAAAAACAACCAGAAACGCTGTAAGAAAACTTAGACAATCAAAGGAAAAAGCAGAAGCTACTGAAAAGCTTCCAAAAGTTATGTCATTGCTGGATAAAATGGCAAAGAAAAACCTTATCCACAAAAATAAAGCTTCTAATCTTAAGTCTAAACTTACAAAGTACGTTAATTCTATAGCTTAATTGTTTGGCCCGTTCGTCTAGGGGTTAGGACGTCAGGTTTTCATCCTGGTAACAGGGGTTCGAATCCCCTACGGGCTACTATTGATATTGTTACGAGCCCTGAAGATTAATTCTTCAGGGCTTTTTATTTGTAAAAATTTACAAATACTTGCATTTTTGTAATTGGGTAAATATTATATTTGCAGCATTAAAACAACTATATAAGCTGTAAATAAGTGGACAAAAAATCTATAGACTATATTTCATTGCCTAGTATAAAATTTTGGGCTGAGGATGACAGACCCAGAGAAAAACTGATTTCTAAATCTGCAAAAGCCCTATCCGACGCCGAATTAATTGCAATATTAATTGGTTCTGGAACTAGAAGTGAGTCGGCAGTTGATGTTGCAAAAAATATTCTGGCATCAGTAAATAATAATCTTCCCGAACTATCAAAGCTCGGAATAAATGAGCTTACTAGATTTAGAGGAATAGGCGATGTTAAAGCAATTTCTATTATTGCTGCACTTGAGTTAGGAAGAAGAAGAAGACTTAGTGAAGCATTGGAAAAACAAAAAATTCTTTGCAGTAGAGATGCTTTTGAAATTATGCAACCTATAACGGCAGACCTTTTGCGCGAAGAATTCTGGATTATTTGTCTTGATATTAGAAATCAGATTGTCAAAAAACATTGTGTTAGTCAGGGAAGTGCTACAGGAACGGTGGTTGACCCAAAACAGATATTTAAAATAGCAATTGATAATAATGCTCATACTATTATATTGAGTCATAACCACCCAAGTGGTGAAGTTAAACCAAGCCAATCGGATATTAATATTACAAGAAAATGTGTAGATGCCGGTAAATTTTTAGAATTGCACGTTGTCGATCACATCATTGTTACTCAGGATAAGTATTTCTCATTTGCCGATGAAGGCTTGTTATAGTTTATTTCATATAGAAGACTCAAATTTTGTAAACTATGTAAACTTAATAAATATTGTTCTTGTACTTTTTGCAAAATCATTTGGCATATTAGCAATATATAGTATATATTTACACTTTCGGAAAGTGTAGCCACATATGATTCTTATTTATAGCCCTAAAATTACAAACCGCTTAAAATATGCCGCATCTTTACTATTAGATGGTTTGTATGGGATTTCAGTTGAGATTACTGATAATCAAAACGACTTTCTGAACTTTAACGGACCAAAAATTAACTATTCGCAAACTCCTCTTACATCTGAAGAAATATTTATTTATTCTAATGGTTTGCTAAATCAAAAAGGAATTAAATTCTTTAAACCAGATGTGAAGTTTGTAAATAAAATCCCACTTACCTTTATCAGCTCTTCTAGTCATTGCAATTTTGGATTTGATCTTTTTGCTGCAAGTTTTTATTTTGTGTCTAGATATGAGGAATACTTACCCTATAAAGGTGATGCCCACGGCCGCTTTGAAGCTGACCAAAGTCTTGCTTTTCAGAATGGATTTCTTGAAGTGCCAGTCGTAAATATTTATGCAGAATTGCTTTTAAAAGAAATTTCTAAAAAATATAAAATTGAAAAGCCTGTAATTTCTTGTTTCAAATTTTTGCCTACTTACGATATTGATAATGCTTATGCTTATAAAGGAAAGGGTTTTTTTAGGAGCTTTGCAGCATCAATAAACAATGTTTTTTCCTTAAATTTTGATGTTTTTTTTGAAAGACTAAACGTGCTAAGAGGAAATAAGCCAGATCCCTTTGATACTTTCGATTATCAAATAGAACTTCAGAAAAAGTATAATCTGAATCCTATTTATTTTTTTCTTGCAGGTGATTATGGCCCTTTTGATAAAAATATTTATGTATTCAGCAGAAGCTTTGAGTCGCTTGTTAAGAAAACGGATGATTATGCTCTGATAAGCCTGCATCCGTCTTATGCAAGTTATAATAATCCCAAGCGATTATCAATGGAGTTAAGTCGATTTGCGAAAATTGCTAATCAGCCTATAACCCGATGCAGGCAGCATTTTATAAGGTTAAGCTTTCCTTTAACTTATAAATTGCTTCTTGAAAATAATGTATATAATGATTATACAATGGGGTACGCTACTCATACCGGTTTTAGAGCGGGTATTTGTAGCCCTTATTACTTTTACGATTTGGAAAGTGAGCAAATTACAAAACTAAAAATTCATCCATTTACTGCAATGGACATGACCCTTAATAAATATATGAAGCTTTCCGCTGAGGCTGCTGAAAAAAAATTAAGTGAATTGATTGACATAGTAAGAAGTGTAAAAGGAAATTTTATAAGTGTATGGCATAATGATTCGCTTTGTGAAAGAGGAATTTGGGCCGGATGGCGAAAAGTATATGAATCAATGGTCGCAAATGCTTCAATGAAAAGTAATGATAAAGTACATTAAGCAAAAAGATATCGATTATCGTAAATGGGACGAGTGTGTTGACCAAAGTATCAATGGCTTAATATATGCTTATTCTTGGTATCTTGATATTGTTGCCGGCAAATGGGATGCTCTTGTTGAAGATGATTACAAAAGAGTTATGCCATTGCCTTTTAAAAATGTTAGCATAATACATAAAGCTTTTCAACCATTCTTTGCTCAGCAACTTGGAGTTTTTTCTCGAGATCTGCCGGATGAGAATGATATTAAGAGATTTTTAGAGGCTATTCCGAAAAAATTTATTTTTATAGATATTGCATTAAATCAATACAACCATTACACAGAGAGTAGTTTTAAAAAGTCGTACAGAAAGACTTTCCTTCTCGATCTTATAATGCCTTATGAAATTATTAGAAGTGGATATAAAAAGAACCATGAAAGAAATGTGAAAAAGGCAGAGAGAAGTGAGCTGTTTTATAGGGAAGATTCAAATCCTGACGATGTTATATTAGCATATAGGAATAGCAAAGGAAAACAATATCCGAATATTACGGAAGAACACTATAAAGATTTAAAAAGGCTTATTTTTGAATGCGTAAATAAAGGAATAGCACAAACAATTAAAGCATATGACAAGAATAATAACTTTTGTTCCGGGGTGGTTTTTTTCATACATGGGAAAAGAATAATTTTAATTTTTTCAGGGGCAACTGAACAGTCGAAAGAAAATGGTGCAATGTTTGGCATTATTGACTATATCATAAAGAAGCATCAACAGCAGGAATTGGTTTTAGATTTTGAAGGAAGTATGGATGAAAATATTGCTCGTTTTTATAGTGGTTTTGGAGCAAAAGAATGTTTATTTTTACAAGTCAAAAAAGCATTAATATAAAACTCATCACCAACTAAAAAAGAAAACTATGATTAATGTTCTGGGCAAAAAGAATTCAATTCTTAATCATTATATTAGAGAAGTAAGAGATGTAAACATCCAGCAAGATAGCATGAGGTTTAGAAGAAATATGGAAAGAATGGGTGAAATATTTGCATACGAAATAAGCAAGGTGCTTGAATATAAGAATACTGAAACAACTACTCCTTTGGGAACGGCAGAGTGCAGCATTTTAAAAGAGCAGCCGGTTATTGCAACTATTCTTAGAGCCGGACTTCCTTTACATCAAGGTATTCTAAATGTTTTTGACAATGCCCAAAACGCTTTTATCTCAGCTTATAGGAAACATCACAAAGACAATAAGTTTACGATTCAGGTTGAATATGCTTCTTGCCCACCATTAGATGATAAAATATTAATTCTTTCAGACCCCATGCTAGCAACAGGTGCGTCAATGGTTCTGACATTCAAGGAATTACTAGGAAAGGGACGGCCAAAACATACTCATATAGTTGCAGTGCTTGCCTCTGTTCAGGGACTAGAATACCTTAAAAAAAACTTACCAACAAAGGATTATACTATTTGGCTAGGAGTTGTGGATGATGAACTTACTGCGAAAGCATATATAGTCCCGGGCTTGGGAGATGCCGGAGATCTGGCTTTTGGCATTAAATAGAAGGCAATTACTGATGCAAAAATCAATTACAATTGAAAACATTAAGATATCAATGATATCAATACGAAGCCACATGCTTCGTACAATGCTGACAATTCTAATTATTGCATTTGGGATAATGGCCCTAGTGGGTATTCTAACCGCTATTGAGTCGATAAAAGGCTCTATTACTGAAAACTTTTCACGACTTGGGGCTAATAGCTTCTCTATCCGGAGCAGAGGGATGCAAGTACAGATGGGCGGCTCAAGCACAAGGCCGGAATCTTTTAGAAATATAAGTCTTCTTGAAGCCACTCAATTTAAAGAAAGATTTGAATTCCCTGGGCATGTCTCCATCTCAGCAAGAGGAGGGGGAATGGCTGTTGTTAGATACCAATCTCAAGAAACAAATCCCAATATAGCTATAATAGGTAGCGATGAAAACTACATGGTTACTGCCGGATACGAACTTGATAAAGGACGTAACTTTTCGGAAAAAGAACTTCAGTATGGTGAAAATGTTGCTATTATTGGAGCAAAGCTTTATTCGCAATTATTTAAAAATGAAAATATTGATCCTATTAATAAATTCATTCATGTTGGCAAAATAAGATTGCAACTTATTGGAGTAATGAAGGAAAAAGGTAGTAGCATGGGCTTTTCTGGAGATCAAGATTTGATAGTTCCACTGCAAACCTTACGTAAATACGTTAATTATCCGATTACAAATTATGGAATTAATGTGAGTACAAATAATGTCCAGGATTTAGAAACCGCAATCAGTGAGGCAACAGGATTATTCCGAGTGATAAGGAAAGTACCAGCAAGCGAAAAAAATAATTTTGATATTTCAAGAAGTGATAATATTGCTCAGATGCTAATTGAAAACCTTGCCTTGGTTACTATGGCAGCGGCCGTAATTGGAATTATAACCCTTATAGGTGCAGCTATCGGCCTAATGAATATAATGATGGTTTCTGTTACAGAACGAACTCAGGAAATTGGCATAAGGAAAGCTTTGGGAGCAACTAGAAGAAGAATAAGGCAGCAATTTCTTGTTGAAGCTATAATAATATGCCAATTAGGAGGATTGTTAGGAATTGTAGCCGGAATTTTAGTCGGAAATCTAATTTCATTATTAGTAGATAGCCCATTTATCATTCCCTGGAAGTGGATATTAACAGGTGTTGTTTTGTGTTTTGCAGTTGGATTAATCGCCGGATTATACCCTGCAATGAAGGCTGCTAAGCTTGACCCTATCGAATCTTTAAGATATGAATGACATTTTCATAGATTAAATGTGTAGATATGATTTTTTTTTGAAACGTTTTTTGTTTAAAATGCTTACATTTGTCTGTTAAAGTTCGATTTAACTCTGTTGAATCATCTAATAATATTATCATGAAGAAAATTAATGTATTGGTTGTTGATGACCATGACTTAATCTGTATGGCTGTAAAACAGCTATTTTCCAAAGAGCCTGATATCGTTTTGGCTGGTTTTGCCAGAACAGGCAAAGAATCACTAGACCTTTTCAGTCAACTTAGTCCCGAGATTGTAATTATTGATATTGCTCTGCCCGACATGGATGGAATTGAATTAATGGTTTCTATGCTTAAGAAAAAGCCTAAAACTAAAATTATTTTACACTCCTCTATTACAGATAGCGAAACTATTGTTAAAGGGTTTGAAGCCGGCGCTATGGGATATGTTCCCAAAAACTTTAAGCCTAAGCAATTAATTGAAGCCATTCATTCAGTCAATAAGGGTGAACATTATAGCAAAGGGATAGTATCAGACGCTTTAATTGATAATTATCTAAAAAACAAAAGCAAGAACAGCAATGGAGTAAGGCTTACAGCTAGGGAAAAAGAAATATTAGTTGCCTTAACTAAGGGACTTACAAATCAGCAAATTGCTGAGCACTTCAAAATTAGTGTTAGAACTGTTGAAGCTCATAAAGCCAATATTATGAAAAAGCTTAAGCTTTTTAGCACCGCTGAGCTCGTTATTTATGCAATTAAGCATAATATTGTTACAATATAAATTTTCTTTTTTACAACTTTTTTATGCTTGAATATTTTAAAACGTTTAGTGTTTTAGCCACAATGTGTGCTTGTCTTTTTTGGGCTGTTGCATTGTTTTTTAAGTATTATAAAAAATTCACTTCTCATACATATGTTCTACTATTATTATCAGTTGCGTCTTTTGTGTATCTTATGGTATATGCCAAATTTCACGAACATTTTGGATTTTACTCATACCTTTTCCCAATACAATCCTTCGCTGTTTTATGCTTGTGGCCTCTGTTTTATTTGTTTGTACATGCATTAACCAAGAATTCTCCAGATTTTAAGCTTAGCTACTTGCTGCATTTTGTTTTTCCATTATTAATGGGAATTACTATGTTTGTTTTGTTGTACTTCTGGATGGATAAAGATGAAATGTGTCAGTTTATTAGCCGTCATATCTATGGTGATTATATTGAAGGAGTTAAGTTTAAAGTTGGTTGGTATATTTACAGTATCGGAAAGGTTGCATACTTGATAACAAGTGCCATTTATACTTGGTTTATTTATCAAGATTATAAAAATCACATAAAAAACAGCAAGGATTTATTCTCAAATGAAAATAGTTCTGATATTAAATGGGTTAAATCTGTTGTGATTTTATATCTGTTTCTTTTCTGCTTCCACGTTATAATTCAAGTTTTTAGCAATGAATATGTTGCCAGTCACCCTTTATTAATAGGTGTTTCATATTTTATATTTGCGGTTTTCTTTTTTGCATTGGGTTATTTTAGCTTCACTCAAAAGCAATTATATGAGCCATTTTCTGAAGTGTATGAAGACGAAGAATCTAAATCAAACATTGTTTCATCTGATGAAATTAAGAATTATCTTATTAGACAAAAACCATATCTAAATCCGGATTATAGCCTGTATGATTTGTGTTTGCATTTTAATACTAACCGCACTTATCTGTCTCAGCTAATTAATAAAGATTTTTCGGTTAATTTCAGAACTATGATAAATACTTACAGGCTTAGTGAAGCAAAAGCTTTATTATATGCAGAAATTAAAAAAAATACTTATGTGTCTCTTGAATATGTGGCAGCAAAATCTGGGTTTAATTCATATAGTACTTTCTCAAGAGTCTTTAAGCAAATCGAGGGAATCAGCCCTCAAGAGTATAAAGAAATTATAGCTAAAAAAATAAGTAATGATAGTAGCACAGTAGATTAAAAAAAAAGAGGCTTCCAATCTGGAAGCCTCTTTTTTTTAACTTGCTTTTTTTATTGTTTAATAAACTTCCTAACTATCGGCTCTTTTTCTTCATCTAAGTATATAAAGTAAACTCCTTTATTTAGCGAACTGATGTCTATTGTAGTGCCTGATTCATCTACCATTTCCTGATAAACCAACATGCCAATTATATTGTAGATTTTTAATGTAACATTACCTTGTATTCCATTAAGATCTACAGTAATTCTATCTGTTGCAGGGTTAGGATAAATTGTATAAGGTGATACAGGATTTTCATCCAGTTGTTTTGCAAATAGAATATTAACATCATTCATTGCAATTCTTTGGTCGGTTATTTCATCCTTGCTTGAAGCAATATTTACGATGTAGTCTTCAACCTCTCCGTATGCAAATGATTCACAAGCCGTTTGCGCAGCATTGTATTTCATACTTACGCGCATTCTGGTTTGACCAAGCTGAGCTGTAGATGGGATAGTAACATTTGCTGTTAAAGTTCCAGAGCTTGATGATGAACCATTTACAACTCTTTCTGTATCTTCGAAAGTGCCATTCTTGTTAAAGTCAATCCAAATAGCCCAAAATTCTGTATATGCTGTGCTTTGGAATCCTGCACTAAAATATATAGGTACAGTTGTGCCTCTTACTACTGACCCTGTTTGGCTGGTGATATAAATATAACCATTATCATTTCCTGAAGTACGATTTATTCCAGCAAATTGAACTAAATCTATCCATTCGTAAGTTGCATTGTTTCCTTTAGATGCGCAATAAGTAACAGTTGCGGCTAGAGTTGTAAAGCTAATTTGACTTCCATATGCTGTTCCTGCAGAGTTTGTTGCATAAGCTCTAACATAATATGTTGTGCTTGCTGCAAGTCCGCTCATATTTGCAGTAAATATTCCTGTTCCTGAGCCACTTACTACTTTGCTGTTAGCTATTGTGGGGTTTTGCGTTGTTGCAAAAACAATTCCTCTTTCTGTAACTGTTGCACCACCTGTAGCTGTCACATTACCGCCACTTGTAGCTGAATTAGAAGTAATGTTAGATGCTGCAGTTGTACTTACAGTAGGAACAGTAACTGTTGAACCACCTCCCATGAATGCAAATGAAACAGTTTTGTTTGTTGCATTGCGTGTAATATTTGTTATAGGTCTTGCAGTATTTGCTCCTGCCCAAGATTTGCTGTGTGGGGTTGTAGTGTCTGTAAATGATGTTTTATTTGCAGAGCCAGGATAAGGACAGCCGGCTGAATTAATGCTACCATAAGATGATGGTGTACTACTTGGATTTGTAGTTGCACTTGCACATTTTGGATACATGCGTTGAGGATGCGTTGTGTTAACAGTGTTTGAAGCTGCAGATGTCATAACTCCACTGTGAACATGGTAAATCAGCATGCCGCTGCCGGGTAAATATGCATCAAATTTATGCTTTTCTCTATTTTCAAGTAAGAAATACTCTCCGCTTGTTGCAGTATTTATTCTGAAGAAACTTTTATTTTCTGCTGAGTTTAAAACTGTAACGTCTGCTGCTGAGGATAAAGTTGTAGCAGTTGCCCAGTTATATATGTATATTTTTGTAAATGCGTTGTGATGCGCAGGAGTTAAGCCGCTATTATTCCAGCTTCCACCAGCCATCATATCCCAATTGCCGGTTCCTTCAAATTGTCCACCAGTTCCGTAATTTGTGTCATAATAGTCAGGCGCGCCTAAGGTATGGCCAAATTCATGACAAATAACACCAATTGATGTAAGTGTTGTGCCTGAATTGCCTCTTAATTCTGCAGAGCAAGAATAGCTTGAGATTTGTTTTCCATCAAGTGTAATTGTTGAAATATTCCATGCGTGTGCCCAAATACAGTTTGTTCCACCACCGGCTTCTTCTCCATATCCAGCATATATAATATATACTGCATCAACTTTTCCATCATTGTCATTGTCGTAATCTGCATAATTTGCTTGAGAATCCGCAAGTTTTACAGCTTCTGTTACAAGCTCTCTTGGCCTTACATCGTTACCGTAAGAATCGTTTGCTCCATAATATGACATATTCTGACTAGCGGTAAAAGGTCCAAATACATCTACAGTAAGGTTAAACTGTCCATATGAATTTTCTAAGTAATAATCTTTTACACTTCCGGTTGCTCCTCCTGTTGTGTAACCAACTTGATTGAATAAGTTAACAAACTCAGTTCTTGTTTTGGTAAATGCTTTGTCTTTAAATCCAACTAGAATGCAAACGAGTTTGCGAGATCCTGAAGTTGGAAATGCTTTTGATTGCACATCATTAATTTCCCAAATGACTTTCATATGCATAACCTGCTCTTGGCTGTAATGTAGCCCTTTCGAGGTGTTTTGCAGAAATGATTTTGTTGATGTGTCGCGATGCGATTCTTGAGTAACTTTTATGCCGGAAAGAATAAGATCTCCGAAGTCATTTTGGTAAGCGTATTCATAAAATCCGTCACGGTTAGCCAAAATGGTATAACCATCAATTGTTTCAGCCCATTTAACTTTTTCGTCTCCTTTTAATATAATTGAAATAATACTTCCATCAGGTTGTTTAAACTCGATTGGATTAGGATAGGCAGGAGCAGAATAGCTCACTTGAACATACGCTGTTAACATAAATACAGCACAAACAATAATAGAGTAAAGTTTTTTCATAAGTGATTTGAATTTGGTTTTGGTTAATAATAAAAAAATTGGTTGATTGGTTCTTTTTGGAAAAAACTGGAAATACTGAAGGGAAGGTAGGCTTTGGTGATTTCCCCATTTGAGATTTAGTATTTATTTTTTCCGAGTAATTCATCTTAGGTGATTTTCAGTATTTTAAGCATTGCACGTAAAATTAAATCAGTGTTTTACTTATGTCAAGTGTTTTGAAAAATATTTTATGTCGCTAAAAATAAATGTTTTAGCAATTCAAATAGAGCATAAAGCAGCCAAGATGATTGTCGATATGGTTTTGTGGTTTGCGATGAATTTTAAAACAAATGTTAAAACTTTTCCTGAATTGCTGTTTTGGAGAAATCTTTTTGTAATAATTTTGAAATAATCTCGCGAAAGAGCTATTTGGTAAGGGTTTTGGCGATTTTATTCTTTGAGGTAGTCGTATCCAATAGGTTTTGGCATCTCTATAGCAATAAAAAATGTTATTTTCTTTTTTCTGTTAATCGCGTTTAATATCTTTACGACAAATAAAAAAAATTATTTACGGATGAAAAAATATACATATATACTAATGACCTTCGCATTTATTGCGGCTGTAGCTTTAGTTACAAAAACTTACTTTTCCGGAATAGGGAAAACCAATGAATCTAATAAATCTAATATAGCAATGAATATTTCACCTGATGAAATGAAAATTGGCTCAGTAATAAAATTGCCTAATCCTAATCTTGACGGTAATGTGAGCCTCGAAAAGGCAATGACGCTCAGGCGCTCAATAAGATCTTACAAAGATATTCCTATGAATATTTCAGAAGTATCGCAATTATTATGGTCTGCACAAGGAATCACCAATGAGCGTGGTTTTAGAACAGCTCCTTCTGCTGGTGCAACTTTCCCTCTTGAGACATATATTGTGGTGAATAATGTAACGGAATTGAAAAAGGGTATTTATTATTACCAAGCAGCACAGAATGAATTAGAAATGATATCCGACACGGATATATCAATAGACCTTATGAAAGCATGCCTTAGCCAGTCTATGATAGTTGATGGTGCTGTGGTTATTGTTTTTGCCGCTATTTTTGAAAGGACTACGGCAAGATACGGTGAAAGAGGCATTAGATATGTATATAATGAAATTGGCCATGCATCACAAAATGTACATCTGCAGGCTGCAGCTTTAGACTTAGGAACTGTTGTTATTGGTGCATATAGAGACGATGAAGTTGAAGCTATCCTTAATCTTGGAGATGATAAAAAAGTCCTTTATCTAATGCCCGTTGGTAAGTTGAATTAAAAACTATACTTAAGTCCTGTATTTACAAAAAGGCTTACCGGATGAGTATCTCCTGAAAAATTGCTGTGAGAAACAGGAGTGATAAATATTCTTGCAGTAGGCTCAAGCATAAACTTTAATTTGTTTGTTAAAGGGATGTTTACAGATAATCCACCAATACCTGCCATAGAGAAATCTTTGATCCCAATAGTATTGCCAATTACCTGGCCATAATCGCCTTCTCCTAAATATACATTATTCTGTAATAAATAGGATCCTGAAACACCCATTCTTAAGGAGATATCAGCATTATTGTAATCAAATAATCTGTATTTCACAATAAGGGGCACATCTATAAAACTAAGGTATTGGGAAATTTTGTCATCGAACTGCTCCAATAATACTGGTTCATCAAAAGGCGAGTCTTTTTCTGTTGCAATTCTGTATGAAATAATGTCGGCAAAGAAAATAGAGCTATTTGTGAAAGATACTTCACCTAGTGATGTAAGAGCAGATTGATAAGGAATTTGATCAATAATTTGGTTGTTTGCAGTTTCTTCTTTAACCCCAAATGATAATATCTCCTTAACTAATTGCCCAATTGTGAAATAACTTATGCCTGTTTCCAAGCTAAGTCTTGATTTGCCTTCAATTGAATATTTTAAACTAAAGCTGAATGTTTTTAGATTTTCCTCAAGGTTCTCGAAAGGAATACCTGAAGATTGCATACTGCCCAAGTAATAATTATTTGAATAATGTGGAGATATAGATGCTCCTATTGATGATGTGTATAATGTTCTTTGTTTTTGTGATGTAACTAAATCAGCAATGTTTTGAATGCTGTTGTTTGTAGACAATGCTGGAATATCAGAAAGAGTGGTTATTTCAGCTAATGTGACATCGGTTTGAATATCAGGTGAAACATTTAAAGAAATAACAGGAATAATGTCATTTTCAATTTTAGTAATAGTTTCATTTTGATTATCAAACAAAACCTCATTATTATTAGAGGCTATTGTTTCATTTGGTCTATATGCTGGTAATTCAGTGTTTGTTGTTTCTGTTATCCCTAATTCAATACTGCTAGAATTTAAATCAGTCCCATTTTCTTCAACAAGAATAATTTTCTCATTATTTAATTCTGCAACTTGAGATGATTGTTTTGGAACAAGCCAAAACAACATAAGTGTTGGTATTAATAAAGCAGCTACAGATGCGGCAATTTTCATCCAAACAGGAATTTTATTCCTTCTTGGACTTTCTTCTTCAAGTCTGTTAAATATAGATTCCCATATATGATCAGGAGGCTCAGGGGAAAAATCCTTGAACTCCTTAAGGAACAAATCTTCTATATTATTCTTTCTATTCATATTAACTACACAACTTTTTGAACTACTTTTTGCTCTTCAACTAGAGCTTTTTGTAAAATGCTTCTTGCTCTTGCAAGATTAGATCTTGATGTAGACTCAGTAATATTCAGCTGTTCGCTGATTTCTTTATGACTATAGCCCTCCATTGCATATAAGTTGAAAATTAATCTATACTGCATAGGGAGAGATTGAATCAACTCCAAAAGATCACTCAGGTTAAGATATTCAAGACCAAGGTTGTTTTCAGAATAATTCAAATTCGTTTCATCATTAAATACTGTCATCTCCTTTAGTTTCTGCCTATACTTCTCAATTGCAGTATTAATCATTATCCTTCTTATCCAACCTTCAAGGTCACCTTCACCTCTATAACTTTTTAAATTTGCAAATACTTTAATGAATCCTTCCTGCAATAAATCTTGGGATTCATCATAATGTTGGGCATAACGTAAACAAACCCCATACATTTTCGAAGAGAAATGTGAGTATAGCTCGTATTGGTCTGCCCTGTTATTCTTTAGACAGCCTTCAAGTATTTGCTTAAGATTTTTCACCCGTTTCTAACACTATAGAATATTGCTAACCACAAATTTAGCAAAACTCTTTTATAACTACGTTATAATAAGGCAATTAATTTTCAACAAGAAAACTTGAATTACTCAAGCTCACATTTGTCTCCCAGTGTATTTCTTATAAAGATTGTTAGATCTTCATTAAAATCACCTGCAATTTCACAAATGTCATTCAAAGAACCATTATATAAAAACACCATTGGTGTAAAATTTTCTATGTCAACAGATTTATCTTGCGAGAAAATAATTAATCCATCTTCTACAGTGAAAAATCCATAATAACCGTCGGAAAGCTCAAGTGCCTCAGCACCTAGCCCAATAATTTCATCAAATAGCTGATTATGTATTTGATCAGAAACATTTTCATTTTTTTTCGCTGTATAACCCCAAAAAGTATTACGATGCAACCTAAATAGTTTTTCGTGAAGCAGACTAATTCTTCCTGATGAATTAGTTATTGTCATGTCAGCATAATCTTCAAAAACATTAAAGTTGATAGCATCCAAATCTTCATTAGTTTGAAACTCAAAAAGATATTGCTTAAGCTGACTTCCATTACATAAGTCAATTGTTGCTTTTGCAGTGCCATTAGCAGTCATGCAGAACCCGTGATTTGTGATGCCCAAAAACTCGACAATACTTTTATTGTTAGATTGGCTAAGGCTATATATAATTTCAAAATTAGAGCAAGGATATTCTTCTAGGCTAGTTATCTTTATAACTATTTGAGATGAATCCGGATGAAATTTTTCCGACAATGAAAAAGTAAATTTTTCAGGCAGTTGAGAAAGGGTTTCGTCCTTATCACATGAAAAAATCAAGATAAGAAAAGAGGCTATTATTCCTGCGAATATAGATTTTTTAAACCTTCCCATTTTATCCTGAATTATTGGTTATTGTTTTTTTTTGAAAATCTGGAGGAGAGAAAAAATCCGGCAACAGGTTCGGTTATTTCAACGGATTTGATTTTATCAATATCATATTCACTAGATGCCTCCCATCTTTGCAACTGGCTGATATATTTGTATTCAACACCAAAGGTTGACTTGTATATCAACTTGTAATTAATTGTTGCATTCTCATAAAGACTTATGTCGGATGCTGTTTTGTTGTTGTTTTCTGCTATATAAAAAAACTCACTTCCGGTAAAACCTTTTGAAGCTTTTGGTATTTCGGAATAAAACTCTGGAGTGAGTTCTTCCAAGGAATTTGGGAAATGGCCGCTCATATATTTATATTGGTTAATGTTGTCTATTAACTTTTCTGCCCTTTTAAGGCTGATAAAGTTTTGAGCGGCCATTACTGTAAACCCCGAAACAAAAACAATTCCGACAATAAGAGAAAGAGTGTAAAAAAAAGGAGAAAATTTCCTTAGAGCAGGAACAGTACTTTTAATTAAAACTTTGCCCGATAAAAGGCTAACGATAAATAATGTAACAATAGATAGTGTGCCCACGGCAATATTCATAGAAGAAATTTTAAGAAAACTTGCCAGGGTTATTATATAGATAGCAGTTGCAAAAACAGCGAATATTATATTTTTAAACTTCATAATAAAATTATTGTCAATTAGTTGTGAAAAAACCGGGGCAAAAAGCGGGATAAATAAAGAACTATAAGCCGGGTATTAAAACAAGAAAAATAAGCAAGGAACTTTTGCCCCAGGTTTTTGTATTTAACTATAAGACGATAGGAAAGAATAAAACGCTGCGTGATGATGAAAAAAAATTAATTTTCAGTGTTTTCAATACGGATGTAGTCGAGCATTAGGTCTATATCATTTTCAGGAATGCCTAAATTAACTAGATGCTTGCGGTCTTCATTGAAAGAGGCTTCAAACTCTTTATATGATTTCCATTTTTTTAAGCTTTGAATATATTGTTTTAATGCTTTTTGATGCTGATTTGTAAGCCAGTAAACATGACCGAGGTTCATAAGATCATATTTGTTGTCTGGGTGGTTTCCCAACAAACTTACCAGATATCTTTCAGCTGTGTCAAATTTGCCCATTAAGAATGAACACCAAGCAAGAGGTCTTCTAATCTTTTCATTTTCAGGGGCAAGAACCTCTACTTTGAAATAATACTTCAAAGCTTCTTCGAATTGCTCTGTATGTATAAGGCACTGGCCAATATTTGATTGCAATTGTAAATCTTCAGGGGCGTCTTTTTCTAAAGCTTTATAATATTCTAAAGCATTTTCCCATTTGCCAAGTTGTTTGTAACACAAGGCTATTTTTCTTGTTATCCAAGAGCTGGATGTTTGAATAATTTCAGCTTTTTTATAAAAATCTAAGGCATTTTTAAAGTCATTTGTTTTTTCATAACAAAATGCAATCTTTTCAAAAAGCTCTGTGTTTTGTTTGTCTTCGTCGTAAATAGATAAAAATACTTTTAAAGCATCATGAAAAAATTTCTTTTCAAGAAATAGTTCCGCAATATTTCTAATAACAATTTTATCTGTAATCAAAGCTTTTAAGAAATCTGAAGCGAAAATATCCAGTGCCGGATTAAAGATGTCCTCAAATTCCTTTTTCCATGGATGAAGTTTGTAAAATCTGTATAAATCTTGAAAATATTGGGAATAAATATTCTTTGATTTTGCAAGTTCATTTAAGATGTTTTCATCATTTTCTATTTCTGATATTTTTTTAAGCTCTCCTTGCATCATATTCATCATCATAGATTTCTGCTGTGCCGGAATCATTGCGAGGTTTAAACAAAATGAGTATTTGTCGCTGTTACATAAAAAGTATGTGCTTTCTAATTTTTCAATTAGCGGACTTAAATCAATATTATTATCAGGATCTACAATCAGTTCGGAAATGTTTTCATTTTGTGAATAAAATGGTAAAAACCAGTTGCTTGCTTTTAGAAAGAATGGAAAGTGTTTGAGTTGAGCAAATGTGCTCATAAAAACATCCATGCCTTCCAATTGCATCTGCGTAAACTCAGCTAGTTTGTCAAGTAATCCTGGTTGGTCTTCGAAAACAGTTTCCCAGTCGGGATTTGTTTCTTCTCCTGTCTCTTCGCTGATAATATTATCAAGGTCAAGTTTTTCTTCAATCTTACCTCTCATTTTCATCATTTCAGGCAAAATGTCTTTTTCCCATTTATCAGTTACTTTCTCAGTTTCTTTGGCTTTAGTAAATTGTATTAGTATAGCTTCAATATGTTTTTCTATATCTGGAAATTCTCTAAGTTCTATGGTTTTTTCATGTAAAATAGGGTAGAGGTAAAACCTATCATTAAATTTTAACAAAGAAAAAATAATGCCGGTAAGTGCTCTCTCCCATACATTTTCCTCTCTTTGTTCTACAAATCGGAAAAGAATGATTAGCTTATTTATGTCGAATAGCCTCATTATGCTTAATGTAAGCGCACTTACTGCCAAGCATTTGTCGTGCCATGGCAATTCTCTTGAGTCGCAAACTGTTTCCAAAAATTCAATTTCAATATCAGTAAGTTTATCAGAAAACCAAATAAAATTAAAAAGTTCCTCTAGCGCATTTTGCCTGTTTTTGTGAATTTCAGAGCTTCCTATATTTATTTCTTTAAGAATGCTTGTTGGCTGTGAGTCGAATGTCAGATTTTCCAGTATGCTTTGGATATCACTTTTTTCTCTCAAACGTCTTTTATTATAATCTTTTTTTAAGGCGTAAGAATTTGTAACTGATTTTTCGGAAAGAATAATCTCTTGTAAAAGATCTGCCAACTCAAGTAAATCGCGAACCAGATAATGAAATACCATATCCCTTTGAGGGTCTTTAACTCCGGAAAAAGAGTGTTTTAGAATGTTTTTGTATGTTGAGAGGTGTGTGTCAATGTTGTCGTTTAAATACTCTTGTTGACTTTCCTTTACTAATTGTCTCAATAAATTGCAAGCATTTACAACTTTACGATTGTGAAGTTGAATGCAAATATTATTATAAATAGATTTAATTTCTGAGTGTTGCATGTTTTCTAAGGTGATGTTTTTAAATTATCTAAGTAAAGTAATAACACCGTGTATTTGTTTTTTTCTTCCCAATCTTGTGTAGGTAAGCACATAAAAATAAGTTCCCTCAGGCGCACCTCTGCCATCCCACCAATTTCCATCGTAGTCGTGATGCTCGAATACCTTTTTCCCATTTCGATTAAAAATAACCATTTGGCTTCCCGGGTAATGTTCCATATTCTCTATTTCGAAAAAGTCATTCATCCCGTCTCCGTTTGGAGTAAATACATTGGGAATATTAAGGTCGCAATTTTGTTCATTAACGTCAATGTCGAAATAGGCAACACAGGTAGTCAATGTGTCAGTTACTAAAACCGCATAATTGGCAGGCTCTTTAGCCAATAGAGTATCATAAATACTTTCTAGCAGAATTATGTTGTTCTTTTCCCATTGGTATATCCAATTATACGGATTGTCGTCGTCGGCAACAACTGTCAATAATGTTGAATCTCCTTCACAAACTGGCAATTCTAGTTCGGATATTATTTCAGCTTTTGGTAGCCTTAACACTTCAAGAACAACCAAAGTGTCGTATTTGCAGCCAAAATCATCTGTAATTTCAAATACAAATTCATATTCTCCTGCTTCTTCTTTTAGCACACTTGTCGGGTTTCCTGTAAGTGGGTTTCCTTCTTCATACCATTGTTCTTCAACAATATGCGGCGTAAATATTAATGAGTCAGGATAAAGATTTTCTGCAAATAAAAGAGTCCACCCAAAAACAAACCCATTATCGCCTGAAGCATTATCAGTAACAGATAATTTCCAAGCCCCATTTAAAGAGCACCCAACAAAAGCATTGAGCGACTCATCAGGGGTGTATGTGCCAGATGGCAGAAAAGCGGCGTTGAAATAGAAGTTTCCTGCATTATCTGTGTATTCATGAAACTGTGGAGATGTTATACTCATTGTTCCATATGGCGCTGAAGGACTAAAGCAATAGTCGTATCCTTTTCCGGGAGTTGTTGTGTCCCAAACAACCGGCTCTCCCAAATTAGCTCCTCCGGGCGAGTAATCAGTAAGAACGACTACACTTCCATTTGGACATTCCAATTCAATTCTTAATTGTCCGTAATTTACGTGTTCAATATTTAAACAAACCTTATCAAAATCATCCATTTCGTTTATGCTCGCAATATCATCAAACACATCGAAAGTAAGAGTAGAGGAAAAAGAAGTTCCTGTGCCGTCCGGAATCGGGAAAGTACCTTCAATAGAAGTTTGAAATCCGGTCCATGTTGTGGCTTGGGCTTCTCCAACAAGAACTGCCTGGCTTTTTGCACATATAGTGTCGGGAGTAACTATAGTGCCAGAAAAAGTAGGATAGGTTCCTATTTTGATAACACTTATAATGTCTGATATGCAATTATTTGATGCATCCTCAACCGACAATGTAAATGGGTATGCCCCGGGCTCGTCATAAGAATTGGAAACATTTTTTCCCGTTTTTATAACTCCTTGAAAATTCCAGGTAAATACAAAATTATCAGGATTGAAAGATGCATTTTCGGAAAAATATCCTGCATCGGCAATAAAAGAAACTCCGGCATCGTATGGGCAATAGTTAAAGCTACCTGTTGATGTACTTGCTTCAACCCATAGTCCTTCGCAAAATGTATAACAAGAAATTGTAGCAAACCAGCCCAAAGCCCCGGGTGAATTTGCATCAGAAACAAAATTAAAATAAGCGCAATCCCCGGAAAACCAAATTTCTTTACCGTGAAGATCGTTGTTTTGAGCTGCAATTAATAAGGGCGAAGAGTCGGAATCCCCATCATAAATATAAAGAATGTCGCCATCTGCTAGACTGAAGAAATTAAAATTAAACTTTATTAATTCAGAATCTAAGTCGCTAGAGCAAAAAGCAATAGAAAAATTCTCTCCTGCTTGATAATTTGTAAGAGTATCCAATCCGCTATCAACAAAATAGCCTGAGCATGCTTCTATCGGCATGCCACCATAATCTCCATTAATCGGATACGTAATCTGGGCTGATATTTCTGTAACAAGAAAAAATAATATTATTAGAGGGCTGATTCTTTTTAAAAATGTCATGTGCGAAGATCTGTTTTGATATATTTAATTACGCAAATTCAACAGTTTTATTTTGACCGTTAAACAAACAAAATTAGTAATTTCTTGGTTGTGCTGAAAAATTATTCATAATCATACATGAATAAAGATAATTACAACTAAAATCAGTATCTTTGCACGCTGAAAAATACAGGTGCTAGATAACTCTGTTTTTAAGCTATAATAGGCATTTTGGCAAATCTTTTTAAATTGATTATACATTCATAAAATAAATATAAGTGAAGCACATCAGGAATTTTTGTATTATCGCGCATATCGACCATGGTAAAAGTACTTTGGCCGACAGACTTTTACAGACAACCAATACAATAAGCGACAGAGATTTTCAAGATCAGTTGCTTGATAATATGGATCTTGAGAGAGAAAGAGGCATCACAATAAAAAGTCACGCTATCCAAATGGATTATGAGCAAGACGGTGTTCAGTATAAGCTGAATTTGATTGATACTCCCGGTCACGTTGATTTTAGTTATGAAGTATCTAGGTCTATTGCAGCTTGCGAAGGAGCTTTGCTTGTGGTAGACGCATCTCAAGGAATTGAAGCTCAAACAATTTCAAATTTATATCTGGCATTAGAGCACGATCTTGTTATTATTCCGGTTTTAAACAAGATGGACTTAGATAGTGCCATGCCTGAAGAGGTTACAGATCAGATTGTTGACCTCATAGGGTGTGATGCTGAAGACATAATACCTGCCAGTGGGAAAACCGGTTTTGGTGTTGATAGAATTCTTGAAGCCATTGTGCAAAGAATTCCGCCCCCAACAGGAGATCCAAATGCACCTTTACAGGCCTTGATATTCGATTCTGTTTTTAATTCTTTTAGGGGTGTAATAGCCTATTTCAGAATTCTTAATGGTGAAATAAAAAAAGGCGATCATGTTAAGTTTATGGCTACAAAGCATGATTATCACGCTGATGAAGTAGGGGTACTTAAAATGAATCAAGTTCAAAAAGATAAAATTTCCGCCGGTGATGTTGGTTATATTATTTCAGGGATAAAAGATGCAAGAGAAGTAAAAGTTGGAGATACTATTACTCATGTTGCTCGTCCGGCCACTGAAATGATACAAGGTTTCGAGAATGTTAAGCCAATGGTATTTGCAGGTATTTATCCTGTAGACAATGATGAATTTGAGGATCTAAGAACAGCTATGGAAAAACTGCAGCTTAATGATGCTTCTCTTACTTTCGAGCCTGAAAGTAGTGCGGCTCTTGGTTTCGGATTTCGCTGTGGCTTTTTAGGAATGCTACACATGGAAATAGTTCAGGAAAGGTTGGAAAGGGAGTTTGACATGACTGTTATAACTACAATTCCTAACGTTTCTTATAAAGCGTATACTACAAAACAAGAACTTAAGATAGTTAATAACCCAAGCGACCTTCCAGGTCCAAATGTATTGGATTATATCGAAGAACCATATATTACAGCTCAAATAATTACAAAGTCCGAGTTTATTGGTCCAATTATGTCACTTAGTATGGAAAAAAGAGGCATAATTAAAAATCAGGTTTATTTAACAACCGATAGAGTTGAACTTACATTTGAAATGCCTCTTGCAGAGATTGTTTTTGATTTTTACGATAAATTAAAAACAATATCAAGAGGATACGCTTCTTTCGACTATCATCCAATTGGGTATAAAGAATCTGATCTTATTAAGCTTGATATTATGCTAAATGGAGATCACGTTGATGCATTGTCGGCTCTGATACACAGAAAAAACTCCTACGAGCTTGGGAAGAAAATTTGCGAAAAGCTTCGCCAGTTGATACCCAGACAGCAATTTGATATAGCTATACAGGCCGGAATAGGTACGAAAATTATTGCAAGGGAAACAGTAAAAGCTTTGCGCAAGGATGTTACCGCAAAATGTTATGGTGGCGACATCTCACGTAAAAGAAAACTACTTGAGAAACAGAAAAAAGGTAAAAAACGAATGCGTATTGTTGGGAACGTAGAAGTTCCACAATCTGCATTTATGGCTGTTTTAAGACTTGATGATTAAGATTGAGCTGGGATATTTTTTAATACCTCAAGAGTAAGTCTCCAAAAACGATCTACAGTGTCTATCTTCAATCCTTCTGTTGGAGAATGAGCTCCTTTAATAGTAGGACCAAATGAAATCATATCCATACCGGGATATTTTTCCCCGATTAATCCGCATTCTAGTCCGGCATGAATAGCCAATACTTTAGGCTCTTCATTGAAGAGATTTTTAAAGGATTCTTTTGTGATACGCAATATGTTTGAATTTACGTCAGGCTTCCAGCCCGGATAACCATCGCCATGTTTTACTTTGGCACCTGCAAGATTAAACACACAAGCAACCATGTTGGTAATGTCTTTTTTGGCTGATTCAAGACTGCTCCTCTGGCTAGTTGCAATAATTATATCATTGCCCACAGTTTTTACAGAGGCCAGATTTGTTGATGTTTCAACTAGACCCGGCATATCAGGCGACATTGCAATTACTCCATGGGGGCATGCATATAAAGAATCCAGTAGTTTATTCTGAATGTTTTTGCTTATTAAATGCTCCGGCATTGCAGTCATTTCAGCTGTAATAAATAAATTCGGCTCTTTGGTTTTTTGTTCCAACTTAATTGCATTTACAAGCTGGGTAAAAAGTTCATTGAAAGACCCAGAATGTCTCTTGGGTAAAGTGATGGTGGCAACTGCTTCACGAGCAATTGCATTGCGCAAATTTCCTGCATCAATATTGGAAAGACGCATTTCAAACATCTTGTCGAAATTCCACAATAGCCTGTTGATTATTTTTACAGCATTTCCTCTGCCTTTATTAATATCATCTCCTGAATGACCACCTTGCAATCCGCCAATTTTTATTAAATATGCATCATGGTCAATTTCAGGGTTAACTTTTTCATATGGAAATGTAGCTAAAGTGTCATGTCCGCCTGCACATCCAATAAACAATTCACCGTCATCTTCAGAGTCGAGATTTAATAATATTTTCCCTGTGAGAAAGCCTTTTTCTAAAGCAAAGGCACCTGTAAGGCCTGTTTCCTCATCAACAGTAAAAAGACATTCGATAGGCCCATGTTCAATGCTGCTCGATTCCAGAATTGCCAATTGAACAGCAATTCCAATTCCATCATCCGCTCCTAAAGTAGTACCGGTGGCTCTAACCCATCCTTCGTCTATTCTTGGAATTATAGGATCTTTATCAAAATCATGCTTAACATCAGAATCTTTCTCGCAAACCATATCAAGATGGCTCTGCAGTATTACAGTTTGTCTGTTTTCATAACCACTTGTCGCATTCTTGCTGATGATTACATTGCCAGCTCTGTCTTGTTTGAAATCTAGATTGTTTTTTGCCGAAAACTCTTTAAGATAAGCTGTTATTTTATCCTCTTTTTTAGAAGGGCGAGGTATAGCAAGTATTTCTTCAAAAATTTCCCAAACTCTTTTTGGCTCAAGATGACCTAAAATATTTCCCATTTTTCCAATTTTTAAATTTTGTATTCTTTTGTAACAATAGAACAATTGTATTATTCCTTTGTTCAGGTATTGTCATTAAGCTACAAATTTACGTTTTTTGATTTTATTAATTATAAGTTTTTTATTTTTATAATCGAACCTTCATTTTTGTATTAACATAAATGGATATAAAAAGTTATCAACCAAACAAATAAATTCTTTTCTTTGCAAATAAAAACTATACAGATATGGAAACATGGGTAATTCTATTAATTGTTGCAGGAGTTTTCCTGCTTTTTCTAATAACAGGCTATAATAGGCTTGTTAGATTACGTAACGATGCCGATAAGGCATTTGCCACAATTGACACTATGGCGAAGAAACGTTATGATTTAATTCCAAATCTTGTTGCTACTGTGCAAAAATACATGGAGCATGAGAGAGGTACTCTTACAGAGATAACAGAACTTAGGGCTAAGGCTATGTCTGGAAACTTAAGCGACAATGAGAAAGTTGAGCTTAATAATAAGCTGGGTAGAGCAATGGGCAACATTATGATTGCTGTTGAAAATTATCCTGAATTAAAGGCAAACCAAAATTTCTTGCAGCTTCAGGGGTCGTTAAATGAAGTAGAAGAACAGCTTTCAGCTGCTCGTAGAGCATATAATGCCTCAGTTACAGACTATAATAATGCTGTTCAGATGTTCCCTTCAAATGTTTTTGCTATGATGTTTGGATTTAAAGCAAAAGCTCTTTTTGAAATATCTGAAAAAGAAAGACAAAACGTTGATGTAAAAGCGCTGTTCAATAGCTAATAGTTTGCAATGAAGACAATTCACGAATTTGAGAATTTTTTCAACAACAATATGTTTGACGATCTTTCTGCTCTGGAAGAAAGACGTAAAAGAATTCTCAAATTCGCTATTTTAGCATATCTTGTAGTATTTGTAGGAGTGGCGTTGTCTTTTTTTCTTGCGTTTTTATTTTGTTTTGAAGGCAACTGCATTTTGTTTGCAATAATTGGTGGTATTGCAGCATCCATTATTATAGGTGTCGTAATTTTCTACGTGAATGGCAGAGATAAAGAATTTTACTTAGATTTTAAAGAGAAAGTTATTCATGCAGTAATAAAATTTATTAGTCCGGATTTAGAGTATAATGCTAAAAACTATATTGGTCTAGATACATTCCAAAGATCAAGAATATTTACAAAAAGGGTTGATAGATACAGAGGTGATGATATGGTTGAAGGAAAGATTGATAAAACGCATATCTGGTTCTCTGAAGTTCATGCTGAATATAAACAAACTACTACCGATAGCAAGGGACGAACAAAAACATCTTATCATAAAATATTCAAGGGATTATTTTTTATAGCAGATTTTAATAAACATTTCTCATCCAGTACGGTCGTAATGCCAAATTTGCTAGGCAAGAGCGGAATAGCAAGGTTTTTCAATAAGATGAGCCCAGGTCGTCACGAAAAGTTTGTAAGCCTCGAAGATCCCGACTTCAATAAGTACTTTGTGGTTTATGGCGAAGATCAGATAGAAGCAAGGTATATTTTGTCAACATCATTAATGAAAAGGATTACCGACTTCAAGCAAAAGCACAAGAATACAATATATTTGTCTTTTGTAAATTCATTTTTGTATGTTGGAATAAGCTATTCAAAAAATCTTTTTGAACCTTCGTATTTTAAAAAGCTTACAAGATTTGAAATTGTCAAAAACTATTTTGAAGATGTTCAACTCGCAATCAGCATTGTTGAAGAGTTAAATTTGAATACAAGAATTTGGACTAAGCAATAGCTTAATGTTTTATAGGGTCAAATCCTTTCCCATAAACACCCATCACATTGGAAACAGAAATAAATGCCTCTGGGTCGATTTCTTTGATGGTTTTATAAACATCTGAAGTTTCGTGACGTCTTACAACTACCATTAACAAACAACTTTCTTCTTTTGAATACCAGCCCTTCGATTTAAGTAAAGTTACCCCACGACCAATGTCATTTGCAATCCTTTGTGCAATTTCTTCATGCTTGCGCGAAAAGATAAAAAGTTGCACGCTCTGCCTGTGTCCCATTAGCAGCATGTCTATTGAATATGATGTAACCGCCATGGCAACATAACCATAAACAATAGTCTCTATGCTTTGAAATACTAAATATGATGATGTAATAATCACCACATCCAACAACAGAATAACTCTTCCGGGGGAAATGTTTCTGTATTTATTAATAATCATTGCAATAATATCTGTTCCTCCTGTACTGCCTCCTTGTGTGAAAACAATTCCAATGCTCACACCTGATAGAATACCTCCAATAATTGCAGACATAAACCTTTCTGAAACAATTGGCTCTGTGAAATACTGAGATAATAAAGTGAAAAAGAATGCTAATACAATTATTGCGTAAATAGTTTTTATTCCAAATCTTAAGCCTAGGCTTTTTATGCTTATTAAAAGTAAGAATGCATTTATTATAAGAAACGTTACACCAATAGGGATGCCATTGTTGCTCGCATAAAAAATAAGTGCTGAAACTCCGGTAATGCCACCTCCAACTATTTCAGAAGGAATAAGAAATGCATTCCAAGCTAGTGCATTTATAAACAATCCAATGGTTATTATTGTATATGTTTTTAAGGTAGTTAGTACAGGATATTTAAACCTTGGCCTCTTAAGTCGCATGTTTAGCTTCATCTCTTTTTCTTATAAATTCGATGCAAAATTAATCAAAAATAAATATCGAATTCACACATTGAATTAGCAAAATTATTTTCATAACTTTGTGGGTGAAATATGCATGTTTTTATTGCGTTTTATAAAAAATCACAGCTATGAAAACAATTCTTTTTTTAATTTCTTTATTTTCATTTGCAGTTGTATCTAATGCAAATAATGATAAACCATTGTTCGGCAATAAACCCATTGAGGAGAATAGTTTTTCTCTTAAGCCGGAATTAGGTCTTACAGTTGGAGGATCTTTTATGCAGTTTTCTCAGTATGGTTCATTGTTCAGTCAATCTATAGCCCCAAATTTATCCTGGACTCCATCCAAGAGGTTGAGAATAACTGCCGGTGCATTAGTTTCAAATTTTAATGCCGGAACTTCATCTTTTTCAGGGTTGTCGTTTAGTTCAGCAACCTCAACCAATGGATTAAATCAGGGAAACTTTGTGAGTTCTTTATTTTATGTTGCTGGATCATTTGATTTAAACTCACGACTTACAATTAGCGGTGCCGGATATTATGACCAGAATAAAACCTCAATGTTGTTTCAAACCAACAATATGAATTTTAATAATAATGAAATTAAAGGTATGATGTTGGGCCTTGACTATAAAATCTCTGGTAACATAAGATTTGGAGCTGAAATTAATTTTAACTCAGGCTACAATCCCTTGTCGCCTTTCAATCAAGGATATTATAATAACTCACCGTTTAGAAGACATAACGGCTGGTAAAAAGATTTCAGATGGAAGTTTTTAAAATTTATGCAGGGGGTGAGTTTATTGAAACACCCCTTTCTTTATTAGTATCAAACCCATATAATGACATTGCATTTGCTCAAGCTTTTTTAGCAGATGAGAAAGTTTTACAATTTTCTTCTGAAAAAGCTGTTGAAGCTTTTAAAAAGCTAAAAAGTATTTCTGCTTATGAAAGATACAAGTCTTTAAGCTTCATTGCATCTGAAATTTTGGCTAATGAAGAAAGGTTTGCAATGCTCATTGCGCAGGAGGCAGCCAAGCCATGGAAATATGCTTTAGCTGAAGTTCGTAGGGCAGCGCAAACATTTGTTGTTGCCTCAGAAGAATGCAAAAGGTTGCCCATGGAATACATGAGATTAGATTGGTCGGTTGAAGGAATCGGCCGCGAAGGATTAATAAAATATTTTCCTATTGGTCCTATTGCAGGAATAAGCCCTTTTAATTTTCCTTTAAATCTTGCCGCGCATAAAATCGCTCCTGCATTAGCTGCCGGCTGCCCAATTGTGCTTAAGCCGGCATCATCTACTCCTTTGGCTACTTTAGAGCTGGCCAAAATTGTTGACAAGTCTGGCTTTCCCAAAGGAAGTATGTCTATCCTTCCAATGAACAGGTCTACGGGCGATATGCTTGTTACAAGTGATGTGTTTAAGCTTCTTACTTTTACAGGTTCTTCTGAAGTGGGTTGGAAAATGAAATCTAGAGCAGGAAAGAAAAAAGTTGTACTTGAGCTGGGTGGAAATGCAGGAACAATAATAACAGATTCTGCAGATATTTCTCATGCAGCTAAAAGATGTGTTGTTGGTGGATTCGCCTATCAGGGACAGGTTTGCATTCATGCTCAAAGGTTGTTTGTTCATAAAAGTGTTTTCGACGATTTTTGTGCGGAGTTTTTGCCTTTGGTGAAAAATTTAAAATATGGAGATCCTTTAAGTAAAGATACTGATATAACTGCAATGATAGATGAGGTAAACGCATTAAGAGTTGAGGAATGGATTAATGAAGCAGTTAGAGATGGGGCGGAATTGCTTTGCGGTGGTAAAAGAACAGGAGCTTATGTTGAACCAACTGTAATTACCAATGTTAAGCCGGAAATGAAAGTGTCTTGTTTGGAAATATTTGGGCCTGTTGTTACACTTCAACCTTATACTGATTTTAAAGAAGTTGTTGACCAGGTAAATAATACAAATTATGGTTTACAAGCCGGTATTTTTACAAATAATATTAAAGAACTTGATTATGCATTCAACGAAATTGAAGCTGGTGGTGTAATTCATAATGATGTTCCTGTTTTTCGCACCGACCACATGCCTTATGGTGGAGTGAAAGATAGTGGAATTGGCAGGGAGGGTGTTAAGTATGCCATACATGATATGCTCGAACCCAAGATTCTTGTCAGATAAAAAGCTACTCTCTTTTGCTTTTAAAATAGTCTTTTAAAAGCTTGGAGCATTCTTCCTTTCTAAAGCCTTTTTTAACTACAGTCTTAGGATGGAAAACACTTTGGTTATAAATAGAAAATCCTCTTTTTTCGTCATCAGCTCCGTATACAATCTTTGATATTTGAGACCATTGCAAAGCACCCGCGCACATCAAACAAGGCTCAAGAGTTATGTATATTGTGCAATCTTTTAAGTATTTTCCGCCGAGATATTCTGAAGCTGCTGTAATAGCCTGCATCTCTGCATGGGCAGTTACATCATTTAATTTTTCAGTGAGATTGTGTGCTTTTGCAATTATTTGATTATTGCATACAATTATTGCCCCAACAGGCACTTCGTCAATTTCTAAAGCTTTTTGTGCTTCTTTTATTGCTTCGCCCATATAATAATCATCAGAGAATACTGAGAAATTCATAATCAGAGGGTTTTGATAAAATCACTTACTTTTTCCATAAGCCAGTGTGGGGTGGAAGTTGCTCCGGATATGCCAACTATCTCTCCTTCAGAAAACCATTCAGGATGTATTTCTTCCGGCCTACTAATGAAATATGCATTTGTGTTTTCTTTGCTGCATACGTCAAATAAAACTTTTGCATTTGAAGATCTTTTTCCACCTACAAAAATAACCTTTGAATACATTCTGCAAAATTTTTGCAACCTTGGATGGCGATTTGAAACTCTCCTGCAAATAGTGTCCTTTACCGTAATATCTTTATTGGCCTGTTTAAGATAATCAACAATCTCATAAAATTTTTCAATAGACTGTGTTGTTTGACTGTAGATAGTTATCTTATCCGGAATAGAATTAATGTTAATGTCATCAATTTTTTCAACAATTAGGGCTTTGTCATCTACCTGCCCGTTTAACGCAATCACCTCAGGATGGTCAGGTTTACCAAAAATAATTATGAACTCATTGTTGTGATATGATGTTTTGACTTTCTGTTGCAACTTTTTAATTATCGGGCAAGAAGCATCAATTATTTTGTTGCTGTTGTCAATGGCTGTTTTGTAGCTTTTTGGATGTTCTCCGTGTGCGCGAAACAATATTGTTTTGTTTTTCAGATTGCCTAATTCTTGATGATTTATGGTTTTCATCCCTCTTTTTGAAAGACGGCTAACTTCTTCGTCGTTGTGCACAATTTCTCCCAAACAAAAAAGTTCATTGCCCTGCTCAATAGCATGCTCTGCTTTGTTAATGGCTTCCACTACTCCGAAGCAGAAGCCTGAATCCGGGTCAATTACTGTCTGAAGGTTGAGTTTTCCCATAGCATTGCAAAATTAGACTATTTTTTCTTAGTTTAAAATCCAAACAAAAACTGAGATGCGATGTTTATTTGCTTGAAGATTCTTTTTTGTTGATATTTGCAAACTTTTTAAAATGAAAAATATGTTGAGAATAATTGCTGTTGTTTTATTTGCATTTTCGTTTTCTAGTTTAAATGCGCAGGATAGGGAATTGAAATTTTATCAGGATAAAATTTACGAATCATTTATTACTGATAATATAAAAATTTGGGAAGGTGCCGTTGGTTTAATGGAGGCTTCTTACAGGAATAACCCTAGAGAGGAACTTTTGTATAATATCGTTCTTGCAAATTATGGACTTATTGGGTATCATTTGGGTTTTGATAATTCTAAACAGGGAAGATATTATTTAGATAGAGCATATCCATTTCTTGAGGAACTTTTTAAGAATCCTAAGTATGAAGCTGAAGCTTGGGCATTTCAGGCTGCATTTTATGGTTATGAAATGTCGCTAAATAGGCTAAAGGGAGTTACTCTGGGAACCAGAAGTTATGCTGCAGCAGACAAAGCAGTAGCAGCAAATCCAAAATATGCAAGGGCGTGGGTTGAAAAAGGTAATTTGAGCTTTTATACTCCTTCAATTTTTGGTGGTTCAAAAAAAGAAGCAGCAGAGCATTATGCGAAAGCTATTAAGATTTATGAAGTGAATATGCCGTACAGCCATCGCTGGTTGTATCTAAATACATTGATTTCGCTTGCAAAATCATATGAATATACTTCAAGAGTGCAAGATGCAATAATAGTTATGGATAAAGTTTTAAAATTCGAACCTAATTTTAAATGGGCAAAAGAAGATTATTTGCCAAATCTTGAAAAGAAAAATTAATTATTCAACTAGCTTCTTATAAAAGCTTTTACTTTACTATTTGCTTCATTTATTGCTTCTTCAAGAACGTTGTTAATAATTCTAACGTCAAACTTGTCTGCAAATCCTAATTCATATTCAGCCTTGTCTATCCTTTTCTGCAAAGTTTCTAAAGTTTCAGTTTGTCTGTTTTCTAATCTTCTTTTCAACTCTTCAATAGATGGAGGCTTTATGAAAATAGATAATGCTTCTTGTGGGTATTGTTCCTTTATATTTAAACCTCCAATTACATCTACATCAAAAACTACGTGATGCCCTTTATCCCAAATCCTTTCTAACTCAGATTTCAAGGTGCCGTAATAACTACCCGGGTATACTTCCTCCCATTCCACAAATTGTTCTTCTTTAATTTTTTGGCGAAATTCTTCTGCAGATATAAAGTAATAATCTTTGCCGTTTATCTCAGTTGGACGCATTGGTCTTGAGCAAGCAGATACTGAAAACTCTAATTCAGGAATTTTTTTTAGCAACTCTTTTACAATGCTTGTTTTGCCTGCACCTGATGGAGCCGAAAAAATTATCAATTTGCCTTTCATCTTTATATTAGGTTCATTAATTGTTCTTTTATTTTTTCCAATTCATCTTTCATCTGAACTACTATTTTCTGCATTTCTGCATGTTGAGCCTTGCTGCCAATAGTGTTTATTTCTCTGCCTATTTCTTGCGAAATGAATCCTAGCTTTTTGCCGCTGCTTTCTTCAGTTTTTATTGTCTCTGTAAAGTATTGCAGATGTTTTCCTAGTCTAACTTTTTCTTCGTTTATGTCAAGTTTCTCAAAATAATAAATCAGCTCTTGTTCAAACCTATTTGTGTCCAACTGCCCTTTCTCAGCGATACTTGATAGTGCTGAGGTCATTTTCAGCTTTAATTGGTCTATCCTTTCACCTTCATGTTTTGGAATTTCATCAAGCAGATTTTTAATGCTTTGAATATTGTTGTTAATATCTTTTTTAAGATGCTCCCCTTCCGATTTTCTAAATTCTATAAGATTAGCGATAGCCTCGTTAATGCAGTTTTCAAATATCTCCCATTGCGCAGATCCGAAATCTTCTGTTGAAGAAGTAACTACGTCAGGCATTTTCATAACAGTATTTATTACTGCTTCACCAACATTAACGTCAAGCTCATCTGCAATGCTCTTTATTGCTTTATAATATTGTTTAAAAAGCGCTTTATTAATCGATAATCCACTTTGAACGTCAGTGTTTTCATAAGTAACTATAAATTCAATTTTGCCTCTAATAAGCTTTTCTGAAAGTAAATTTCTAATCTGATTTTCTTTCTCTCTAACAATTTGTGGCATTTTAAGAAACAAATCAAGAGACTTACTGTTTAATGCTTTTATTTCAATGTTAAAAGCTTTGCCATTTATTTGACATGTGCTTTTGCCATAACCGGTCATTGATGTTGCCATGTTGCTTTTTTTTACAAATATAGGTTTTTATAATAAAGGAATAAATAAATGACCGTTGTACTTCACGGTTAATAATTTTTGCCTTTTTATATTCCTATAAAAACATATAGTCTTTTTATTTGTTCTTACATATTTAAAAATAAATTATATTTGAAAAAATATTTGGTTTAAATGGATATTCCCAGTAGTTTATTGAATGATTATAGATTGCTTTTCCAAGCAGTGGAGCAAAGTGCCAACTCAATTGTTATCACAGATAAGCTATCCAAAATTCTATTTGTTAATAAAAAATTTCTCGAAATTACCGGTTATTCAAGTGAGGAAGTAATCGGCAAAAATTCTAATACCCTAAAATCAGGGAAGCAAGATAAGGTATTTTATAAGGAGCTTTGGGATACTATATCAGCAGGCAAGCAATGGCAAGGAGAATTTCATAACAAGAAAAAAGATGGAGATTTTTTTTGGGAATATGCAACAATATCTCCTGTGATTAATGAAAAAGGAGAAATTACAAACTACATTGCAATTAAAGAAGACATCACCAAGAGAAAAGAGGCAGAAGAAGCTTTGGAGATGGCAAGGCAAGAAATTATGAAAACCTATAAGGCTAAGCTAGAGTTCTTGTCTGTTATGAGTCATGAAATTAGAACGCCTTTAAATGCAATTATTGGTGTTTCTAATTTGTTGATGTATGAAGGGGTTAATTCTGAGCAGAAGGAAAACCTTGAAGTTTTAAACTTTTCTACCGATAATCTTTTGCACCTAATTGATGATATTCTTGATTATTCTAAGTTCGAATCAGGTAAGCTGGAGTTGGAAAATATTCCATTTAGTCTGAAAAATAGTATTTTAAAAATTGTAGAAGTTTGGAAGCCAAAAGCCTCAGAAAAAGAGTTAGCCCTATTAACGAGTTTTGAGGGGCTAGAAAATGTTAATATTTTGGGAGATCCAAATAGGTTGGCGCAAGTACTTAATAATCTCATATCTAATGCAATAAAATTTACCGAAAGAGGCGAAATTACTATTGGCTATAATGCTAAAAAAATTGGAGTTAATGAAGCCGCTATTGATTTGTATGTTAAGGACTCCGGTGTCGGAATTAAAAAAGAAAAACAGAATGAGCTGTTTAACCCGTTTTCTCAAGGCGGTGTTGATATTGCAAGAAAGTTTGGTGGAAGTGGATTAGGTTTGGCAATTGTGAAAAAGATTGTTGATCTTCATAAAGGAAAAATTGAAGTTCAGTCGGAAGTCGGTATTGGAACCAAAATTATAGTCAGCTTTATCAGAAAGCTAAGCATTGAAAACGCATATGATATATTTGAAAAAAAGGAAACAGCTGAAGTAAGTCTCATTGGATTAAAAGTTTTGCTTATAGAAGATAATCTTATGAATATTATGCTTGCCAGAAAGTGGTTGAAAAAGTGGGGCGCAAATGTGAGAATTGCAGAAACTGACGAAATTGCTATGAACTTAATTGATAATGTTCCTTTTGATGTTGCCCTGGTAGATCTTAATATGCCGGACTCAGACGGATATAAACTCGCACAATACACTAGAAATAAAGAAAATAAAAATAAGAATGTCCCTATGATTGCTCTTACAGCATCTGTAGATCAGGGGCTAAGGGAGAAAGTAATAGCAAGCGGAATGAATGACTTGGTTATCAAGCCATTTAATCCGCAAAAACTTTTAAATGCTATATACACTCAGTGTGAATATTTAATTAAAGAAAACATTGAAAGGGAAGACGAAATTATTGAAGAAGAATTGATGGTTGACATTTCTGATGGAAAGAAACAAGAAAGAGATGATAAAGATGCTATAAAATTAATTCTTGAAAAATGGCCAACAACACCTAAGAGTAAATTTAACTCAGAAGAAGTTGCAATAATTAAAGACTTTCTGTTGAAAAATAATATGAATGAGGAGCATAGCATCTTTACAGAATGGGTAAGATTGTCGGAAAGTATAAAAGACAACAGCGGTGATATTTTTCTTTCTTCTTTAAAGAAAGAAAACCTTGACTCAATTCTAAAGGTGATGAAACAGAAATATTGGAGTGTTGTTATGAGAGGTTAGAATTGATTTAATCTCTCTAGCTCATTCTTCAGTTGTGTAATGGCAAGATAGCTGATTTTTTCAATTCTCTCAATTAGTCCGGGCATTGCATCTATATTAACTTCTTTAGATGCAGATTGCTCAAGAGTTTCCAATTCTTCAGCAATTGATTTAATTCCCATAAATCCAATCTGAGGCTTATACTTATGCGTTATTTCTCTTAGTGCTTTCCAATTTTTATTTGAATGTTGAAGTTTTATTTCTTCTAAAGATAAAGGAGCGTTTTCTATAAAGAAAAGTATCATGTTTTTTTTAAAATCCAAATCATCATCGCTCAGTTCATCAAGATATTCAAAGTCATATAATAATTTGTTTTCAGGGTCAGAGTGGCGTAATTGTGTCATGGTAGTTTAATGTTGTTTTTTGTTCTTAACTAAAAGCTCAATTTTCTGTTGAAGTTCACTAATTTTAAATGGCTTTGGTATGTAGTCATTTGCTCCTGCGTTTATGCATAGGCTTGGAGTGTCATTCATTATATTTGCAGAAACAGATATTATTGGGACTGAATTAAATGGTTCAGGCATGTTTTTTCTAATATGTTTTATAGCTTCAAAGCCATCCATAACCGGCATGTGCATGTCCATCAAAATAATATCGAATTTTCCTGTTTGAAGTTTTTCAATAGCTACTTGTCCGTTTTCAGCAAAATCATAACCAAAACCCATTTTTTGCATTTGTTTACGAAATACTATCTGATTCAATTCAGTGTCTTCAGCTATAAGCACTTTAATGTTCACTATTTCTTCGGAGTTATTTAGAGCCGCAATATCTGATAATTCTTCTATGTATTTCGAGAAATTCAATGAAAAACTTACTGTTGTACCCTTGTCTTCCTCACTATTAATTAAGAATCTGCCGCCTTGAGCTTCAATAACATTTTTAGCAATTGTCAAACCTAAGCCTGCTCCTCCAATAGGTCTTGAATAATCCATGTGGGCCTGGTTGAATTTCTCAAGAATGAAGTCAAGCTTTTCTCTTGGAATACCAATGCCTGAGTCACTAACCTTAAACTGCACAATGTAATTATTAGTTCCTTCGTAAACCATTTCAGCTTCAAGCTTAACAGTCCCTGAGTCTGTATAATTAATTGAGTTTTCAACCAACTGCAGTAATATCTGCTTCAATCTGAAAGGGTCTCCAATAAGTTTATGCGGCAAATTGGAGCTTATTATTGTTTGGTAAACTAATCCTTTGCTTTTTATTAAATCTGAAAACATTATAGGAATTTGCTCAATAATATCTGCAGGGCAAAACTCTTTTCTTTCAATCTTCAGCTGCCCGGTTTCAATTTTATTTAAATCAATAAGATCGTCAACCATCTTGGTAAGCATAGTGCCTGCATTTTCTAAATGACTTAGATAAGTAACCTGTTCTTCAGTAAGAAGAGAATCTTTCATAAGGCTAATTATTCCTAAAATGCCATGCAATGGGGTTCTTAATTCATGGCTCATATTTGCCAAAAACATTTGCTTAATCTCTATTGCTTTTTTATATTCTGTAATGTCGTTGCCAACTAGTACATACTGCGAAATTTCATTGTCTTTATTATGAAAACAAAATGCTGTTACATCCATCCAAAGACTACCGCCATCTTTCTTTATCAAGTGCAGATGACCCTTCCAAGCTCCTTGCTCCTTAAGTGTATCTGTAAGGTTTTTGAATTCGTCTTCTTTGAAAAGTCTTGTAACGCAATTATAGTCATTTGCAATCAGATTATTCATTGTATATCCGGTGGCATGAATGAAATTTTCGTTGGCATAATCAAATTCATTGTTGCTGTTAAATAATAAAATGAAAGCAAATGCATCAAAAGTTCGATGAAGCATTGGAAGCAACTGCTTGCGGTTATCATGTGTGAGATGTCTGAGAAACTCTTGATTCATTGCCTATTTTTTGTTTGATGATTTATGAATTAATTGTCGTCAAATTTTTATATGTAAATAAATAGCAATAATTTAGTGCTAATTTAATAAAAGTAATTAAGATTCGATGATTTTATAATCATTTCAATTATTTAAAACAAAAAATGTTTTGAAGAGTTCAATAATAGTTTTTCGAACTTGTTTATTTGTGTCCTTTGTCTTTCTTTCTGCGTTTCTCAATGCTCAAAGGTTTGATGGGGGGATAAAAGCTGGTATTGTTGCTAGTGAAGTCTCAGGAGATGAACTTGCTGGGCCCAATAAATTAGGGTTTTTTGCAGGAGTCTATACTAATAGAGAAATTTCAGAATATTCTAAATTTCAGCTTGAACTTTCATATATATCTAAGGGTAGCAGAGGAATTCCAAGCGAAAATCAACCCAGAAATTATAAATTGAATCTTGGATATGCTGAAACGTCTTTGTTTTTTATTCATAATCTTAAAAAGTATTCGTCTCAATCATATATCCAAAAAATGTCGGCAGAGGTTGGATTGTCTTTTGGTGTTCTTGTTAATTATTTCGAATCACAAGATGGTTTTGAAATTGATTTATCTCAGAATAGACCTTTTTATGGGTATGAAGGAAATATCTGGGCAGGGTTTTATCTGCCTATAAACGATAATCTGAATTTCAACCTGAGATATTCTAATTCAATTACTCCTATAAGAAAGCATCAATCAGGTATTGTAGTTTGGTATAATTGGGGACAGTATCATTCTCTGTGGACTTTTGGGTTTGAATATACTTTTTGATGAAATTATAATTATACTATGGAAAAACACAAGCTAATTCTAGCTATTACAGGAGCCAGTGGGGCCATATATGCAAAGGATTTAATTAAAAAACTACAAATTATTGATGACCAGCTTGATGAATGCTGTTTGATATTTAGTGATGTTGCTAAGCAAGTTTGGGAATACGAACTTGAAGAAGCATTTCCAAATGATTTTTATTTTCCGGTTATTGAGCCTGACGATTTTTTTAGCCCTGTGGCATCTGGGTCTGCAGGTTTTAATAAAATGATAGTTTGCCCATGTAGTATGGGTACTTTGGGCAGAATAGCCGCCGGGATTGCTGACGAACTTATAGCCAGAGCGGCTGATGTTATTCTGAAGGAAAATAAAACTCTGCTTCTCGTCCCAAGAGAAACACCATTTAATAAAATTCATATAGAAAATATCTCTAGAATTGCCAATGCAGGTGGAATTATCATGCCTGCAATGCCCGGATTTTACTCTAAACCATTGTCTATACATGAAATGGTTTCTAATTTCACCGATAGAGTATTGTCGGTTGCCGGATTTAGTATAAATGGATTTAAATGGGGCTATGACCCTGCTGAGTGAGGATTGTGCAGATTGAAAAGATTGAAAAGATTGAAGATATTGCCCCAATATGCAAATGTGATAATGTGCCAATTATTACATACGAAATAGCCAGCAGTCGACTATCATAAGAATGCCACTTATATTGTAACTCTTCTGTAACTCTTCTGTAACTAATTCTGTTAAGCAAAAAGCAGGAGATAACAATCGTAATTTTCATACCCTAAAGCACAGCTACTCTGCAGTAAAGTCTGTTCTTATATTTATGTATCCTGGATAGGCAATGTCTTTAGAGCCTATTTTAATGTATGGTTTGGCTTTGAATGTTACTCTATTTACATTTGTACTAATGCCGGAAAGATTTAAAGCTAGTCCAAGCAATGCTGATCCTCCTCCTGAAGATATTACCTCTTTTAAATCGGACTTTATTTCAATGGGCACAGTTACAATTGCATCATTTGGCGGTAAAACAACTTTTTTGATTGTAGAGCCTGTCATAATCTCAAAATCATCAATTAGCATTATCCAGTCAATTCTGTTCATTGCTGCAGTGCTTTTGTTCGGGTTTTTTATGTCAACAAATAATGTCATGTCCATTAGTAACGGACCTGTGGCTATAGAAGTTAGCAATGATGTAACATCCAGCCTTGAAAAGTCGGAAATCTTACTCTTGTCCATCACATCTATTCCATTCAATGTTATTTTGTCAACTTTGTTAACCCTAAATTCGCATTTCGAAAAAGTTGATGCCCTTTTAATAGTAATGCACGAAGTTGCATTTATCATTGTCACTATAAATAAAAGAATTGTTACTTTTTTCATTTTGGCTGATAATAATTAAAACAAAATTATAACTAAAAAACTCTAACCATATTGTATCCTGTGCGTTTAACAGTAAAGATATTAAACATTTATTAATATTTTGTTACCTTTGCATCGATTTTGGGAAGCCATGATAAATTTAAACTCAACAAACTCGCGAATTTCCTTTCTGAGAAGGATTGTTAAGTCTCTCAAGATAGTGCACAGGTCGGCAATAATTTTTAAATACCCATTCTTGCTTTCTTTGCTATTGATTTCTTCTCAACTTCATCAAGCTTTTGAAAAGTCTGATGAATGCCACATTTACGACCTAAGAAGATATTTATTTGTTGAGGAAAAGGATAAATTTCCTCAAGAATACGTTGATTATATTAGTGAGAATGTTGATGTAATTCTTGCAAGGTTTGGGTTTAATGGTGCTGTATTGATTGCCCAAGAAGGTCAGATATTATTTGAAAAATATAATGGATTAGCCGATTTAAGAGATACTTCTTCATATGTTAATAGCAATACATTGTTTCAGCTCGCTTCTGTTGGGAAACAGTTTACTGCTATTGCAACAGTTATGCTTAAAGAGAGGGGGTATTTTGAATATGATGATTTTGTAGCTGATTATATTGATAGCTTCCCATACCCAAATATTACAATAAGACATTTGCTAAATCATACGTCTGGCCTGCAGAATTATATGTACTTGCTAGATCATTATTGGAAGCAAGACTCTTTTCCTAAAAACTCTGATTTGGTAAGTCTTTTCGCCGAGCACAATCTGCCTCTCAATTTCTCTCCGGGAAGACGATTTGCATATTCAAATACAGGTTACGCATTTCTTGCATTGCTAATTGAAGAAGTGTCCGCAATGCCTTTTGCTGATTTTATGAAACAGGAATTGTTTATTCCTTTAGGGATGAATAACACATTTGTTTACTCTCCTGAAAATAACAATATTGAAAATAGGTCGTTTGGCTTTTCAAGAAGAAATCATAGGTCGATAGTTTCCGATGATATTCACGATGGTATTGTTGGTGATAAAGGGTTTTTTAGTACTTCAAGAGATCTTTTCAGGTGGGATATGGCATTAACGCATTTTTCTCCAATTTCAAAAGAGGGAATGCAAGAAGCTGTTTCTAAAGCGGTTTTGAATAACGGAAGAGAAGTGAATTATGGCTTTGGCTGGAGACTTAAAAAAGTTAATAATTATGATTTTGTTTATCATCATGGCTGGTGGCACGGCTTCAGAACTGTTTATAAAAGGATACCAGAAAAAAACATTGTTATAATAATTCTGAATAATACAAATTCCAATATAGGTGTTATTACAAGAAATATTAACAAACTATTGCTCCTTGATTTTGACAATTCAAATGAGCATATAGCTGATAATCAAGAGTTTTAGTCTTATTTACAAAGCGGGTTTTCAGTCTCAGGTTACAATTCATTAATAAAAAAAGATTGCCCTTTTCTAAAAAAATCAAAAAAAATTCATTAATTTTACATGATAATTTAATATTTTTTAAACAAATTGCCATGAAAAGCATTGATAGGTCCTATTACGTGATGATTGCGCTAATCGGGTTTCTGGTTGTTTTGGTTGGTTATATTTTTTATTTGGGTATTTTTTCCAAAATTGAAGTTTCTGAAAATTCAGCAATAGGAGTTAAGGCTTCTGCGCATTTTAGTGCTGATAATAATTATACTACAAGTAACTTTATGGATGATTTCTTCTTGTCTCTTATGCTGGAAGAAGGTATAGTTACTCAGAGAGGCATTGGTGCTGGTAATAGATTAGATCCTGATTATGTTGAAGCTTATAAAGCCAGACAAAATGAGATGGCGAATTATCAGTTGATGCTTGAGCAAAGAATTGAGCAGAATGCTAGATTGAAAACCCTTTCTAAGTTAAATAACTTTAAGACACCCGAAAGAATACCAAGAAGCAATAGATTTGTTATAACTCTTGAAAAAGCAAATGCTTATCCAAATTTGAAAGATTATTTAGAAGCTAATAATCTGCCGGATACATTGAAAGTAATGAAGATTATTGACAATAGCAAAAAAAAGACTCTGTTGATATTATCTCTAGAGCCTTTAGGGTAGTTTAAAAACCTTAATTTCTAATCTTTTACATATCTTACTGAAAACCCACAGCGTTTATCATCGATTATTTTAAACACATTTTCTTTTTTCTGAATTATATATCTTAGCCAGGCATTTAGCTCTCCGGCTTCTGTAGATGTCCAAAAGTCACCTGCTCTATTTATGCTTAAAAAATCATCATGTACTGTTTTATAACCTGCAAATACTAAATCCAAACCACTGTCACCTCCAATCAAGACTTTCTTAAATGAAGCTTTAGGACCTCCAAGTTTTTCTAGCATTTCATCCCATTCTAGATCTGAAGGCAGATGCCAGCCCTTAGGGCAAGCCTTTATTGCGGCATCCCATGTGTAAAGCCTGCCATATTTTTCTCCATTGTTAAGGTCGTTATCGTAAGACCAGCTATTTTCAATTGGGAGATTTAGATTCTCGGCCATCCAGATTGTATTGTTAATGTTAACAGTTTTGTAAGATTTGCCGCCTAATTCGAGTTTAATATTACTTTGCTCAATCATGGGTTTGGTTTTTCGATTTTCCTAGTTAAGAGTAAAATTACACAAATTTAGAATTAAATAGAAAACTTGGCTGAATTTTTTGTGGTTTTTTGAGTTTAATAGATTAATTTGGGTTGCTATATTTTTTAATGGCTTAATTTTTCTAATTTTGCCCTGAAATTCATTTGATTGTTAAAACAAAAATTTTTTTAATATGAAAAAAGCATTTGTATTTCCCGGACAGGGAGCCCAGTTTGTTGGAATGGGGAAAGACCTCTATGATAACTCTGCTAAAGGTCGTGAATTGTTTGAAAAAGCAAATGATATTCTTGGTTTTAGAATAACAGATCTTATGTTTAGTGGTACAGACGAAGATCTTCGACAAACAAAAGTTACTCAACCTGCTATTTTTCTTCATTCTGTTATTTTAGCAACTACAATGGGAGATAAATTTGTTCCTGATATGGTTGCAGGTCATTCGCTTGGTGAGTTTTCAGCACTTGTAGCTGCAAACGCATTAAGCTTTGAAGATGGATTGGTCTTAGTTTCTAAAAGAGCTATGGCAATGCAAAAAGCCTGCGAGGCAGAGCCTTCTACTATGGCAGCAATTATTGGAATTGATGATAAGATTGTTGAAGAAATTTGTGCGGAAATCCCTGAAATAGTTGTTCCCGCTAATTATAATAGCCCCGGACAGTTGGTTATTAGTGGAAGTATGAAAGGTATTGACATTGCATGTGAGAAGATAAAAGCTGCCGGAGCAAAAAGGGCATTACCTCTGAAAGTGGGAGGAGCATTTCACTCACCTCTTATGGAGCCAGCAAAAGTTGAATTGGCAAAAGCTATTAACGAAACTTCATTTAGCTCTCCTATATGCCCTGTTTATCAAAACGTAAGTGCAAAACCTTTTACTGCTCCTGAACATATAAAACAAAATCTTATTGAGCAGTTAACTTCGCCTGTTTTGTGGACTCAGATTATGAATAATATGATTGCTGATGGAGCAGGAATATTTATAGAAGTTGGCCCTGGAACTGTTTTGCAAGGTCTTATGAAAAAAGTAAAAAGCGACATAGAAGCTTATAGCGCTTAAATAATATGGCACTAACCATTGTTTTATTCATTGCAGGCTTTATACTGCTAATATTTGGAGCTAACTGGCTTGTTGATGGAGCTGCGTCGATTGCCAGAAAACACAAAATTTCAAATATTGTAATTGGATTAACAATTGTTGCCTTAGGAACATCCAGCCCGGAGCTTGTAGTAAACCTAGCTGCAAGCTTCAAGGGCTCCGCTGATATTGCAATGGGTAATATACTGGGAAGTAACATTGCTAATATCCTTCTAATATTAGGTGTTTCTGCATTAATATTTCCTCTAAGAGTAAATAGCAATACACAATGGAAGGAGATTCCATTCAGTCTGCTTGCAGCTGTTTTAATTGGTATCTGCCTAAATGACTCTCTTATCGACGGGACAAAAGCCTCTTATTTATACAGAAGTGATGGTATAGTTCTAATTGCTTTTTTTATTCTTTTTATGGCATACACATTTAGCATTGCTAAACAAAAGAAAGAGGATGAATTTCAGGAAGTAAAAGAATTAAAGCCTATTATTTCATGGATAATGATTTTTGGAGGTATTGGAGGTCTTGTTTTAGGTGGTAAATGGATTGTTGATAGTTCTATTGAGATTGCAACTTGGCTCGGAATGAGTGAAGCCGTAATTAGCCTTACAATAGTTGCGCTTGGGACTTCTCTGCCTGAACTGGCAACATGTGTTGTTGCTGCATACAAGAAAAATGCAGATATCGTAATAGGCAACGTTATTGGATCAAATATTTTTAATGTGTTTTTTGTGTTAGGCGTTAGTGCTGTGATTAAGCCTATTCCATTTAACGAAGCTCTCAACTTTGATATTATTGTTGGAATATTTGCTGCTTTTATTCTTATTGTGTTTTTAATTACTCCGAGAAAAAACATTCTTGATAAGTGGGAGGGAGGAGTTTTATTTCTGTTCTATATAGCATATATAACTTTTCTTCTAATAAGAGGATAAGTTCTAATATAACAGCCTATTCTTTATTTTTTCTGAAGAAATCAGTTTTTTAAGTGCCGGAGTATTCAATATTTTTCTAAAGTAAGAAAGTTGTTGTGTATTATGAAGGTCGGAGCCAACAAAATCTATCATTTCAGCGTCAATGAGTTTTTCTGCAATTTTCTTAACAGGGTAAGGATAATAGCCGGTTAACGACAATAAGTTCAACTGAAAATACACATCCCTGTTTTTTAAGTCTTCAAGCTTTGAAAAATCATCATACCAAAATGAATATCGCTCCGGATGTGCCATTATTATTTTGTAGTTATTTATTTGAAGGTCAAATATATTCTCGTACAAATCGGGAGGTGCTGAGAAATATGGAACTTCCACAAGAATATATCTGTCTTTTAAAGTCATCAGATTTCCGTTTTTGAGATGCTCTTTGAAAGAATCATCCATAAGATACTCTGCCGCAGCATCTATTTCTATGTCTAAATTCTCTTTCTTTATTACTTCTCTCAGCTCTGATAAGCCTTTTAGAATAATGTCAGGATCGTTTTTGTAAATATCGGCCATAATATGTGGCGTAGTAATAACCTTTTTATAGCCAAGTGAAATTAATTCCCGAATTATCTTAACAGCTGAATCATAATCTTTAACTCCATCGTCAATTCCTGGAATCAAGTGAGAGTGCATATCTACCATGAAAGAGGAAATATCCAGTGGATGTTTCAACTTCCCGGAGCCAAATATGTTTTTAAAGATTCTCATTTTATTCTTTTTGATGAGAATAGTTTTCTTTAAACCAGTTGAGAGTAATTTCTAAGCCTTTCTTAATGTCAACTTGAGGCTTATAACCCAGCAATTTCTCTGCTTTTGATATATCTGCAAGCGAATGTAAAACATCGCCATCTCTTGTATCTCTGTATATCGGTTCAATAGTATGGGTGCCTGATGCCGTCCTGATAATATTAAATAAATCATTAATGGTTGTTCGTTCGCCGCATGCAATGTTAAATATGTTTCCAGCTATGCTAATGTCGGCAAAAAGGGCTTTAATATTGGCCTGTACAGCGTTTTCAACGAACGTAAAGTCTCTTGATTGTTCGCCGTCTCCATTAATAAACGGACTTTCATTATTCAGCATGGCAAAAATAAAAAGAGGAATAGCTGCTGCATATGGGCCGGATGGGCTCTGCCTTGGGCCAAAAATATTAAAGTATCTCAACCCTACAACAGATAATTTATAGTTAAGTGCAAATACTTCAGCATATAACTCATCAACTCTTTTTGATGCTGCGTAAGGTGAAAGTGGACTGCCTATATTGTCTTCTTTTTTCGGCAAATGAGGACTGTCGCCGTAAACACTTGAAGAACTTGCATATATAAATCTCTTAACATTGTTTTCTTGTGATGCCTTTAAAATATTTAGAAAACCGGTAACATTTGCTTCATTGGTTGAAATTGGGTCTTTAATAGACCGAGGCACTGAGCCAAGCGCAGCTTGATGCAATACGTAATCAACATCTCTGCAAGATTCATTACATGTTTTGAAATCCCTAATGTCACCTTCTATTAATTCAAAGTTGCTAAGGTTAATAAATGGTTGTAGATTTGCTTTAAACCCGGTAGAGAAATTATCAAGAACTTTTACCTTTCCTGCGTTATATTTAATCAAATACTCAACTATGTGAGATCCAATAAATCCTGCTCCTCCCGTTACTAAAAAGGAATTTTTACTTATGTCTTTTGTATGGAAAGGGGTTTTGTACATCTTACCTTTTTATATATTGATTATCGTAATACTTCTGATATTCGCCAGATGTCACGCTTTCAAGCCATTCTTTATTATTCAAATACCATTCAACGGTTATTTCGAGCCCTTGTTCGAAAGTCACAGATGGTTTCCAACCTAATTCATTTTGTATTTTGGAAGCATCAATTGCATATCTTAAATCGTGTCCGGCTCTATCTTTTATATATGTAATTAATGATTCGGAAGTTCCGGGGTTTCTTCCGGTTTTTTTATCCATTATGCTACATAATAGCTTAATCAAATCAATGTTTTTCCATTCATTATGGCCGCCAATATTATATGTTTCTCCTATTCTGCCTTTATGAAAAATTGTATCAATTGCTACTGTATGATCTAAAACAAAAAGCCAATCTCTTACATTTTCTCCTTTCCCGTAAACCGGTAATGGCTTGTTGTTTAGTATGTTGTTTATGAAAAGTGGAATTAATTTTTCAGGAAATTGATTAGGGCCATAATTATTTGAACAGTTTGATATCACCACAGGCAAGCCATATGTATGGTGCCATGCTCTGACAAAATGGTCGCTTGAAGCCTTTGATGCTGAATATGGACTTCTGGGGTCATATGATGTGTTTTCAGTAAAAAGACCTATATCATTAAGTGATCCATAGACTTCATCTGTTGAAACATGATAGAATAATTTACCGTTCAAATCTGAACCCCATGATTTTCTTGCTGCATTTAATAGATTAACTGTTCCAACTAAATTCGTATGAATAAATGCCATAGGGTTAGCAATTGATCGATCAACGTGAGATTCAGCTGCCAAATGTATTACTGCATCAAATTTTTCAATTTCAAACAAACTGAATACATCAGATTCTGATGTAATATCAGCCTTAATAAATTTGTAATTAGATTTATTCTCAATATCTGACAAATTTGCAAGATTACCTGCATAGGTAAGACAATCGAGATTGTAAATGTTGTAATTGGGATATTTATTTACAAAATGTCTCACTAAATGAGATCCGATAAAACCTGCACCACCGGTTATTAATATTTTTCTCATTTTTGTTTATTTTCTTAAGATACCCTCACTCAGATTTTTTTCCCATAGCCAGGCCGATGAAAGCATCTCCTCTAAAGATTTTGTTGCCACCCACTTCAATTTGGTCTTTGCTTTGTCTACATTTGCGTACACTGCAGGAACATCACCCGGTCTGCGTTGAGAGAAAGTATGTGAAACTTTTATATTATTAACTTTCTCAAAAGTATTAAGAACCTCTAGAACACTATATCCTCTGCCAGTGCCAAGATTGTAAGTCTCTACTCTGCTCTCATGCTCTTTGTTAAAGAGTCTTTGTAAAGCTGAAACGTGAGCTTGAGCTAGGTCCACCACATGAATGTAATCTCTTATGCACGTCCCGTCAGGTGTATTATAATCGTTGCCAAAAACTTCAAGGGTTTTTTGTTTTCCTATTGCAGTTTGAGTTATAAATGGCACAAGGTTGTTGGGTTTGCCGATTGGCAGTTCTCCAATTAACCCCGATTCATGAGCTCCAATTGGGTTGAAATATCTTAAAATAATGCTTCTTAAAGGTGTTATCCTAGACACATCCTCAATTATTTCCTCGCATATCTGCTTTGTATTGCTATATGGTGAAGATGCTTTAATTATTGGAGATTCTTCAGTCACAGGAAGTTTTTCGGGTTCTCCATATACTGTGCAAGATGAAGAAAAAACAATGTTGTTGCATCTTAATATTGCCAGGCTGTCGAGTAGGTTTATTAATGCCTGAAGATTATTATTGTAATAAATAAGCGGAAATCTTACCGACTCTCCAACAGCTTTTAATGCAGCAAAATGAATTACACCATCAATATCGTTATGGCTATTAAAAAAACTACGTAATTTGCTATGATCACAAAGATTAATCTTGTGAAAATCAGGTTTAATTCCGGTAATTTTTTCAATCTGAGTTACAACTTGTTGCCTGGAGTTAGAAAGGTCATCAATTATGATGACTTCAAACCCGCTTTTTTGAAGCTCAACAACAGTATGAGAGCCAATATAGCCGGTGCCTCCTGTAACAAGTATTTTGTGAGCCATAATTTTTATAAACTCCAGTAAGAAATCTTTTTTATCTTATTTCTATAAATGCCTTTTATGTCAACTAGTATTGGCCTGTCAGTATTTTTCATAAGGCTTTTAAAATAATCTTCAGTAAACTCAAGATATGGCTTATGATTTACAGCTACAACAACGGCATCATAATCATTTGTTGGGTTTGCAACAAGCTTAAATCCGTATTCTTCTTCCACTTCATGACTATCTGCATAGCAATCTGCTACATCAACACGTACGCCATAAGATTTTAATTCGCAAATCAAATCCGCAACTTTAGAATTTCTGATATCTGTAACATTTTCCTTGAATGTTGCTCCAAGAACAAGAACCTTAGCATTCAAAACGTTTTTGCCGGCAGCAATCAGTTTTTTCACCAATTGTTTTGCTGCGTAAAAACCCATAGAGTCATTTACAAAACGGCCAGAGTTAATAATTTGAGGATGATATCTGAATTCTTTAGCTTTAAATACTAAGTAGTATGGGTCAACTCCAATGCAGTGTCCTCCTACTAAACCAGGAAAAAATCTAAGGAAATTCCATTTTGTTCCGGCTGCTTCCAAAACATCATAAGTGTTAATCCCCATCCTGTTGAAGATTATTGAAAGCTCATTCATTAATGCAATATTAACATCTCTCTGGGTATTTTCAATAATTTTGGCTGCTTCGGCAACTTTAATTGAAGGGGCACGGTGAACACCTGCAGTTACTATTAGTTCATAAGTTTTTGCAATATTGTCGAGTGCAATATCGTCGCATCCTGATACAACTTTTGTTATGGTTGTAATTGTGTGTTCTTTATCGCCCGGGTTGATTCTTTCAGGGCTGAAGCCCACCTTGAAATCTACTCCCACCTTTAATCCGGATAAATCTTCTAAAATAGGGATGCAGTCTTCTTCTGTACATCCCGGATAAACCGTAGATTCATATACTACATAGTCGCCTTTTTTTAATGCTTTGCCAACAGATCTGGATGCCGATAAAACGGGAGTTAAGTCAGGCAAGTTGTGCGCGTCAATTGGCGTAGGAACGCCAATAATATAAAAATTTGCTTTTTTAAGATCGTCAGCGTTCGAAGTAAATTCAATATCACATCCCTTAAAGTCTTCAGCGCTTAGCTCATTACTCGGGTCGATGTGTTGTTTCATTTTCTGAACCCTATCATCTTTAATATCAAATCCTATAACCTTAATTTTTTTTGCAAATTCCAAAGCAATAGGCAAGCCAACGTATCCAAGCCCAATAACTGATAATACAGCTTCTTTTTTCAGTAGTTTTTCGTAAATATTCATTGGTTTATTTTGTGTTTAATTTTTTAAATGGTTGTTATTTGATAAGCAAATATAACAAACCGAAATTGAATTAATTTTAATTATCGTTGTTTTTTTATTAGTGCTGCTTCTCTGAGTGCATAAATCCTTTCAATAATTTCCACAACCTTTAATCCCTCAAGCGCATTTGTTGTTATGGTTGTATTTCCTTTCAACACATCAACAACATTCTGAATAATAAAATGATGATTTGCAGCACTGCCCTTGTATGGCCCATAATCGTTGGGCGGTGAACAAGGATCTAATTCCGGCATCTCGTATCCGTTTATATGGCAATATTCAACTTCGTTCATATATTGTCCGCCGATTTTGAAGCTTCCTTTACTGCCAATTACAGTTAAACTAGACTCAAGATTTTTATCCCATACAGCTGTAGAGTAGTTAATGCAACCCATGCCGCCATTTATGAAATTGAAACTTACCATTCCGGAGTCTTCAAAATCTGTTGTTTCTTTATGAGTGAAATCATCAAATTTCCCCTGAACATTTTTTATATCTCCAAACAACCAGTATAAAATATCAATAAAGTGCGAAAACTGAGTAAATAGAGTCCCTCCATCTAGTTCCTGAGATCCTTTCCATGTGTCTTTTTTGTAATAACGCTCGTCTCTGTTCCAATAGCAATTTACTTGCACCATATGAATATTTCCAAGAAGATTTTTCTCAATAACCTCTTTTGCCCAAACAGAAGGGGGGCTATATCTGTTTTGCATTACCAGAAATATTTGCTTAGAAACCTGAAGTGATTTGTAAATTACTTGTTCGCAATCATGCTTTGTTAATGCCATTGGTTTCTCACATACCACGTGAAGCTTTTTGTCTAATGCCATCAAGCTTTGAGACGCATGAACGCCATTAGGAGTGCAAATATTTACAACGTCAATATCAGTTTCTTTTTCAAGAAGTTCTTCTATTGAAGCATAAAAAGGAACATTGAATTTTTCGATTCCGAGGGCACTGGCAGGTTTTATGTCGCATAGAGCTGCAAGCTCAGCCTCAGGATTGCCAATAATCATTTCAGCGTGTCTCTTGCCGATATGACCGCAGCCTACCACTGCAAATCTTATTTTATCTTTCTTAACAGTCATATATTATTTCAGTTTTGATACTTTTCCATCTTTAAGCTGGTACTTTTCTTTGCTTTCCGGACATACGGCAATTCCATCTTTGTTAAATTCTAATCTGTGCCCAAATTCACTCATCCATCCAATTTGTTTTGAAGGATTGCCTACAACTAATGCATAGGCTGGCACATCTTTTACCACAACGGCTCCAGCTCCTATAAAGGCGTATTCGCCAATGTCATGACCGCAAACAACTGTTGCATTTGCACCAATTGATGCTCCTTTTTTCACTAGTGTCTTGGCGTACTGATCTTTTCTAACAATTGCACTTCGCGGATTAACTATATTAGTAAAAACCATTGAGGGGCCTAAGAAAACATCATCTTCACATATAACACCGGTGTAAATAGAAACATTATTCTGAACTTTAACATTATTGCCTAAAACAACTCCGGGAGATATAACAACATTCTGTCCGAAATTGCAGTTTTCGCCAATAATGCAATCAGGCATAATATGCGTAAAATGCCAAATGCGAGTACCTTTCCCAATTTTACAACCCGGGTCGATTACTGCTGTTTCATGCGCAAAATATTCTTTTTCGCTCATTGCCTTTGTTTATTGGTTTACAAATTCTAAAACATTTTTAGTTATATAATTCAGCTGTTCTTCGTCCAGTTCTGTGTGCATTGGTAATGAAATAACAGAATTACTAAGCATTTCGGTAACCGGGAAGTCTCCTTCTTTATATCTTGGATCTATATACGCTTTTTGCATGTGCATAGGAACAGGATAATAAATCATAGCCGGAATCTCTTTGCTCATAAGAAATTCTTGTAATTTATTTCTGTTTATTCCTTTTGTTACCAATGTGTATTGATGGAAAACGTGTGTAGAGAAATTACTTCTTGCTGGTGTAATCAGATGAGGATTATTTGCAAATGCATTGTCATAAAAATCTGCTGCTTTTCTTCTTGCTGTTGCATAATCATCAAGATATCTGAGCTTCACTTTCAAAATAGCAGCCTGAACACTGTCTAGTCTGGAATTTACTCCAATGGAATCATGGTAATATCTTACCTGCATTCCATGGTTAACAACTATTCTAAGTGTTTCAGCAAGTTTGTCATCATTAGTGAATATTGCTCCGCCATCTCCATAACAACCAAGGTTTTTAGATGGGAAAAAAGATGTAGCACCTACTTGGCCTATTGTTCCGGCTTTCTTGCGACTACCATCCTTGAAGATGAAGTCAGAGCCTATTGCCTGAGCAGTATCTTCAATTACAAACAAATTGTGGTCATTGGCTATTTGCATAATTGCTTCCATATCGGAGCATTGTCCAAATAGATGAACAGGCGCTATAGCTTTAGTTTTAATTGTAATGGCTCGTTTTAAAGCATCAGGGTCTATGTTGAAAGTATCAGGGAAAACATCTACAAGCACAGGAGTTAGTCCTAGCAAAGCAATTACTTCAACAGTTGCAACGAATGTAAATGATGTAGTAATTACTTCATCACCGGGCTTTAATCCTAAACCCATCATTGCAACCTGCAAAGCGTCTGTACCGTTGGCGCAAGGAATTACATTCCTTACTCCTAGATACTCTTCTAGTGCATTCTGGAAATTTTTAACTTCAGGGCCGTTAATAAATTGTGTTGAATGAATAACATCTATTACTGCATTGTCTATCTCTTTCTGAATCTTTTGATATTGGCTGCCAAGGTCAACCATCTGTATTTTTCTCATCCGGGAAGTATTTTTAAATTTTTAGCCTACAAAGATAGAAAGTTTTTACTTGTCTTCATTGATATGTGATGCAAAAAACATTATTGTATAATGTAAATAAGTTCTTATTTTTGATGACGTTATGTTATGAATAATTGACTCATCTTTTTTAAAGACACAACTATGCAGATTCCTTATAATATATCTTTAAGTGTGAAAAATTTTCTGTTTACAATCAAATCATTATACAACAGAGAAGCTAAGTTAAGGAAAATGGCCCTAAGGGATGTGTTTTTGAAAATGGAACTTGAAGTTTCTGATGCAAATGATGAGCAATTAATATGGTTTCATTGTAATTCTGATTTCGAGTTTGAACAGGCTTTGCCGGTTGTTGAGAAGCTAAATGAAATTTTTCCCGAAAAAAGAATTCTAGTTACTAGTAATGACTTTATTGGAAGGTCTTTTTGCTGCGGGAATGCTGCTATAAATTATTTTTTCATTTTACCATTGGATAAGGTTAATAATGCGAAGATCTTTTTAAATATTTGGAAACCCTCAGTTGCTGTTTTTGTTAATAATACTTTTCCATCTAATTATATAAAAGAATTGAATGAGCAACATATTCCTATTGTTGCTATTTCTTCTACTTTTTATGAAAAAAAGTTGTTGCTTGGCAAAGCCGGAAAATGGAATAGACAACTCCTTGGAAAAATTTCGTATTTCTTTGTCCAAAATAAAGAATCTCTTAATTTCCTAAATTCATTGGGTATAAATAATGCAATACTTAGTGGTGATACTCTGTTTGATAAATCATATAGAAATAAGGAAAAACCAAAATCACTTCCACTAATTGAAAACTTCATTCAAGGCTCAATTGTTTTCGTATTTGGAAATGTTGCAGAAAATGATAAAAACTGTATTGTCTCATTAATTAACCAGGGTTTTAATGGAATTAAATTCATTGTAGTTGGCAACAATAATGACAATAAGGTTTTATCTGCAATAGAGAGTGGTATAAATGGAAAGGTTGTAAGATTGTCAGATAAAGACCATTCGGAATTTCCTGAAGCCCAGGTTTTATTAGTAGACGACATTAAGCTTCTTCAAAATATTTATCAGTATGCTTCTATTGCATATGTGGGAGGAGGTTTTGGGAATGGGGTAAAAAACATCTCAGATGCCGCTGCCTTTGGCATGCCTGTTTTATTTGGTCCAAATTATAACAACAAAATAGAAGCCATTGAGCTAGTTAAGTATGGTGGTGCATTCTGCGTTAATAATGCGGAAGAAATTATTTCAGTTTCTTACAAAATATTAAGTAATTATGAATTGCTAAAGAAGATATCTGAAGTGTCTAAGGAATATGTGAGGCTTAAAAAAGGAGCTGCCGATAAGATTATTACATTTTTACAGGCGCTTTTAAATACTTCGAGAGACATTGTAAGAAGAATGCAACAGGAACTTAATATGAATTAAAAAAACTGAGGCCAACTCAAATGTCGAGTTGGCCTCAGTTTTTGTTATATGTTTTTGCAAATTATTTTGCAGCAATATCAGACCCTTTTAATGTCGAGTAATTGATTTTAAGAGCATTAACTTTCCTTAGTTCTTGCTTTACGTCAGTTACAATACCCATTTTAGTATTTCTGTCAACTTTCATTGAAGTAATCATCATAGGCCTATCGCCTTCAGGTCTTGATAGTCGTTCCGCTTCTATAAAAGAAGGGATGTCGTTTACAGATGCAAATGCATCGTTCAGCTGAATTTTTGGCTCAGTACCATACATCTGAGTTTGTACAGGAGTTCCAATATAGACAAAGCTAACAAGGGATTTCCTCTCAAGTTTCTGGATTTCAGTAGCCAAAGGCATACTTATCTTTACAAAAAGTGTTGTTTCACGCATAACTGTTGTAACCATAAAGAAAAACAGCAACATGAAAATAATGTCAGGTAAAGATGCAGTGCTGATTGCCTGACTTCTTGATCCGCCGGATTTTTTAAATCTACCCATTATTTTTTTCCTCCTACATCTTTAGGTTCAGCTTCAGATATTGCCATAGGTACAGCTTGTCTCACAGCTTTGTTAAACTCCTCGCTTTTTAATTCACTGAAAGGCACTCCAAATTTTTGTCTGGACAGTTCGTCTCTCAGATCATTAATAGCAGCAGCGAGTTCATTCTGAACAGTAATATACATTTCATAAGAGGTGTTTTTGTCATTTTGCAGTGATATTACTGCTCTCGACACTTCAATATCCCCCATATGTTCAATATATTCCATTCTTTTTTCAGGCATCTTAGAGTCGTTTGAAGGGTTAGTAATAAACTCTTTAGTACGACTCCTCAGGTTTTTGACATCTTCGATTTGGCCTTTAACCATTAATCTGTCAAACTGGTCAACCAACACCACCAAAACATTTCTTTCCTTTACTGGAGGTGGAGGTGGTGCGTTAGGATCAATAGGCGGCGGCAATACTCTTAGAATTCCTGAATCAATATCCATTGTTGTAGTAACAAGGAAGAATATCAGGAGTAGAAAAGCAATATCGGCCATTGACCCTGCATTAATTTCTGGACTCATTCTAGCCATAGAAGAACTCCTTTTTATTTAAATAATTTTGAAACTTCAGTATAAACAGCTGCAACCAGTCCAAGAATAATTAATGCCATAGTAGCAATAATACCTCCTCCAACTAGTTTGGAAACTGTTGAGCTAACTATTATAGAGCCTTGAGAACCCTGATCAATTACCATTTGGCCTCCGCCGGCAACTGCCCATGATGCCACAAGCACTACCAATAGAACTGCTAATCCTAATAGCGTTCCTTTGGCTTTCCGAAAATCCTTTATGAAATGAATTATCGGGAAGATGATTGCTGTAAGTGCTGCAATAGCCAACAATCCGTATGATAAATAAATCCCTACATTAATAAATATATCGTTCATAAGTCAGGATGTTTATTTTTTGTACTTAATTAAAATGTCAATGAAAGAAATAGTAGAGTCTTCCATTGTATTTACAATGCTATCAACTTTTGAAACAATGTAATTGTAGAAAATTTGAAGAATTACAGCAACGATTAGACCGAATACTGTTGTTAAAAGAGCAACTTTAATACCTGATGCAACGATAGTTGGAGAAATGTCACCTGCAGCAGCGATAGCGTCGAATGCACCAATCATACCAATTACAGTACCCATAAACCCAAGCATAGGAGCAATCGCGATGAAAAGAGAGATCCATGTAAGGTTCATTTCTAGGCGTCCCATTAAAACGCTACCATAAGATACAACTGATTTCTCAACTACATCCATGCCTTCGTTAACGCGGTCTAGACCTTGATAATAAATACTTGCAACAGGTCCGCGAGTGTTTCTGCAGACTTCTTTTGCTGCTTCAATTCCGCCTTTTTTTAGGGCTTCCTCAACTGCTGTAAGAAGTTTTGCAGTGTTAGTGCTTGACATGTTAAGGTAAATAATCCTTTCGATGCAAAGGCCAAGGCCAACGATCAAACAAAGCAGGATAATTCCCATAAATTCGGCACCACCCTCTACAAACTTTTCTTTAAGAATGTAATGAAATGTTGCTTCTTCTTCTTCTACAGGAGCTACAGGGGCTGCGGGAGCAGCTGCTTTAGTTACTGTAATTGAATCATTTTGGGTAACTTCAGTTTTCGTTACTTCTGCGTCACCACCAGCTATTACATTTGTTGTCATTCCAAAGGTTACAATAGCTTGAATTGTTAATAAAACAAATAATCTTTTCATAATGAATGTTTATAGGTTTTGATAAAAAAAAAGTTTGTTCTAATTGATCTTTCAAAAAAATTATTTCTGGCGGAGAGAGTGGGATTCGAACCCACGATACCCTTTTGAGGTATACACACTTTCCAGGCGTGCGCCTTCGACCACTCGGCCACCTCTCCAAGAATAACATTTGAAAAGATCGATTTTCAGCGCGCTAAAATACAAAAAAATTGATACATGTTTGGTTTTTACTTTTTTTAATTTTTCTGTAAACTCAAAATAGTTAATATATACATGAGCTACAGGACATAATTTATTGCTGTTAATTAAATACTTAACGCAATTATTCTTCGCAAATTTTATATTGTGAAAAATCTTATCAACATTATGTAAATAAAGAATTGGAACAATTTTTATTTTTCTTTTGATAATCTTACTAAATTTAAAGCGAAATACGGAGGCTTTATATTCGTGTCTTAAAAAAAAACAATGATTTTCTTTACTATACAAATACAATTATTATGAAAAAAGAAAAGAAAAAAACGAAAATATTTGTGCTCGACACTTCGGTTATTCTTTATAACCATAGTTCTATAGCCAGTTTCGACGATAATGATGTTGTTCTTCCAATAACAGTTCTGGAAGAATTGGACCAGTTTAAAAAAGGAAATGACACGAAAAATTTTGAAGCTAGAGAGTTTATAAGAATACTAGACGATATTTCTAGTGAAAATAATAGTCTTCAGGATTGGGTCCCTGTTGGAAATAAAAATGGCGGACGTATTAAGGTTGTTATGAATCAGCCCAATAATGGTAATGCTATAAAGATATTTGGAGAAGATAAACCTGACCATAGAATTCTCAATACTGCTTTGTTTTTAGCTAAAGAAAACCCCGATCGGAAAGTAATTCTGGTTTCTAAAGACATCAATTTAAGGCTAAAGGCAAAGTCTCTTGATATTCCTGCAGAAGATTTTGAAACAGGCAAGATTAAAAATATTGAGGAGCTTTATACCGGTAAAACTGAAATCAATGATGCTAATTCCGAAGTAATTAATAGCATTTATCAAAATGGCTTTTGTGAACCTTCAGATTTGAAGCTTGATAATCCGATAGCTAATCACTATTATATTGTAGGCGATGGAAATAATTCTGTCTTAGCATTCTATAATCCGGTTACTCAGCAAATTGAAAGGGTTGAGAAACGAACAATACAAAGAATTACACCAAGGAATGCAGAACAAGTTTTTGCGCTTCATGCTATCTTAAACCCAAACGTAAAGTTAGTCACTCTTCAAGGAATCGCCGGTACTGGAAAAACCTTACTTGCACTTGCAGGGGCTTTAGACCAGAAAAAAGCTTTCGAGCAGGTTTATGTTGCAAGACCAATTGTTCCATTGTCTAATAGGGATATTGGTTTTCTGCCGGGAGATATTAGTTCTAAAATAAGCCCTTATATGGAACCATTATATGATAATTTAAAATTTATTCAAACTCAATTCAGAGAAAAAGATAAAGAGTTTAAAAATATTACCGAAGCTCTTGAAAGTGAAAAAATCGTGGTTGCACCATTGGCTTATATTAGAGGAAGAAGCTTGTCGAATATTATTTTTATTATTGATGAAGCTCAAAATTTAACGCCGCATGAAGTTAAAACTATCATAACTAGGGCAGGGGAGAATACTAAAATGATTTTCACGGGCGATGTTTATCAGATAGATACTCCCTATCTGGATGCACAAAGTAATGGGCTGTCATATTTGATTGATAAAATTAAGAATAACGCAATTTATGCTCATATCAGACTTGAAAAGGGCGAAAGGTCTGAATTAGCCAATTTGGCGAACAACTTATAAGCTGTTATTTGTTTTCGAAAACAACTGTTATAACTGTTTGGCCTACAGCTTTTAATGTTTCCTTATCGATTACATCCATGTTGTCATCAATGGTGTGCCATTGTTTGAAAAATCCATGCCCATGGCGCGTTTCCTGATGAATGATGTTGATTGTCGGGATGCCCCTTATAGTATTCATATAATAATGGTCATCTAAAATATAACTCCCCCTTTCATTTGAAAAATAGTTACCATATCCTATTCTTTGTGCTGTTTCCCATACTTTTCTAACTATTCCAGGGGCGAAATAATAAGAATATTCTTCTATCTTGAAAGTGGCATTTGAAGCTCCAACCATGTCAAGTAATATTCCATATTTTGCATAATAGTTGCTAATATGTGGGTTTTTTGACCAATACTGAGATCCTAATGCCCAACTATCATCTGCTTGTCCTTTAAAATTTTCATGTTTTCCATAGTCTTCTGCATCGAAAAGTATAATATCAATTCCCACAGGTGCATTGTTTAAGCTCAAGATTCTCGCAATTTCAATCAATACTCCAACACCACTTGCTCCATCATTCGCTCCATCGATAGGAGTATAATGGTTTGCAGGGTTAGGGTCGTAATCGGCATATGGTCTTGAATCCCAATGTGCGCATAATATTATTCTGCTTCTATGCTGAGGGTTAAATGAACCTATTATGTTGCTGATATTAAGAATTTTGCCATCGTAAGCCCTAACCTTTGCTTGTTGAACATGCACAGTGTCGGCGAAATCAGTTAATTTAGAAATTAACCAATCAGCGCACTTTTGATGTGCAACAGTGTTGGGTACTCTTGGCCCAAAAGAAACTTGTTTTTCTACGAAATAATATGCGGAATCAGCATTAAAATCAGGTATTGATGAAGCTGATATTTGATCAGGCTTTGAGTGTTGTGTTTCTTTTTTTGTATTATCTGCGCAAGACAATAATAGTATTGCAATTATTAGATATGCCTTTATGGTTAATGATTTTTTTATAATAATCATAATTGTAGTTTTATTAGGTAATACCTCAATTCAAAGTTTTTATAGTTTCAGTCAGAAAAAGCCTTGTGAAATTTCAACAAAAATATAAATAAATTGGCTTACTTGTGATTTTCACCTTATGTTATGTCTTCCTAAAGTATTGAACAACACAGAATAATTATTGTTTTTATTGTTAATAACATTCATTTAAAAGGTATTAAAAATCAGTGCATTGTATTTATGAATGCTATATATGTAAAAATATTTAATATTTTTTGATTGGATTTGAAAAAAAAATACGTACTTAGATGTATCGATATCTAACTAAATTGACCTTATTTATACGATAGTAGGCTGTTTGTCTACAAAAAGTTTAAAAAATGCATTAATTATTTATGCAAAAATTATATTATGAAGCAAATAACTCCGGTAAAAAAACCTAAGGCTAAGGAAAATCATCCTCTTAGTAAAATGCAGGATTTTAAAAATTTCGTTAAACATAAAGAAGAAGTGCTTTTTTATGAGAAAGTTTTTGATAGCATCAATGCATTTGTCTTTATAATTGATTTAAAAACTAATCGGTTTTTGTGGGTAAATAGCCATCATCAAAAATTGTTAGGTTACAAAATAAATCACTACTGAACGACTAAAAAAAAATAGGGGTTAATCCCCGAAGGTTTCACCCCATGTTGTAAGTTTGCTTTGCGAACAACAAACAACATGAGCAAAAATACGGAAATAAAATTTGTCGGACAGCCGATTTTCAAACAAGTAATAAGTCTTATTGATGCGATTGGTATCAAAAACATAGTGAAGAAGCATAATGCAGATCATTATTACAAGGCATTTAAGGCTAGGACACAATTGATAACGATGCTTTTTGGTATCATAAGCCGTTGTGATTCGATGACCGAGATTTGTGAAGGG
>JAGXRQ010000002.1 GCA_018335675.1 Bacteroidota bacterium
ATTTTGCAACTTTTTTTTGACGAGGAAAGCCAATTTAAACTTTATCCATCAGGACAAGGGGAAAGATAATTTCTTTCTCCTTTGTCTTGAAAAATATTATTTACTTTATATCCTCGTAAAAAGTTGCATTAATTACTTGAATTTAGGTCAAAATGAAAATCTAACGAAATCAAAAAACGAATTAAAATTAGAAAACAATCCTCAAATATATGTAAATCAGGGATTCGGATTTTTAGGATATACAGGAAGGATTGGCGTAAGGCCGGAAATTTCAGTAATAACTCTACAATCAAAAAAATAACATCCATTTAGCTTAAAACAATTAATTTTGAAAACATTAAAATCTGTTGAAATGGAGATATACATGCAGAGATGCATTGAATTGGCAATGAGCGGCTTTGGTTATACAGCTCCAAATCCAATGGTTGGATGTGTTATTGTTTATGAAGATAAAATTATTGGCGAGGGCTATCACATTGCCTGCGGCCAACCTCACGCCGAGGTCAATGCAATTAAAAGTGTCAAAGATCATTCTCTTCTGCCCCACTCTACTTTATATGTGAGTCTTGAGCCTTGTTGCCACCATGGGAAAACTCCTCCTTGTACCGATTTAATTATTGAAAAAGGAATAAAAAATGTTGTTGTTGGTATGAAAGATCCGTTTCCGGAAGTCTCAGGAAAAGGAATTGACAAATTAAAAAGAAACGGAATAAATGTAATTGTTGAAATGATGGAAGATGAGTGTGCTGAGTTAAATAAGCGCTTCATCACATATCATACTAAAAAAAGGCCTTATATAGTTTTAAAATGGGCTCAAACAGCAGATGGATTTATTGATACCGATAAAGATTTAACAAAAACTTCACGCCCAAACTGGATTACTAGTCCAAATCTTAAAATGCTTGTGCATAAATGGCGACATCAAGAGCAGTCTATTCTTGTTGGAACTAAAACTGCGATGGCAGACAATCCCAAGCTAAATGTTAGAGAATGGGTTGGCGAAAATCCATTAAGGCTGGTTATAGATCAACACCTCGAACTCCCCCTGAATTTATCAATTTTCGACAATTCTATACCAACTATAGTTTTCAATGAGAAAATTGATAAGCAAGAAGGCAATAATATATTTATCAAAATTAATTTTTCTGAGAAGATTGAATATCAAATAATGGAAGAGCTTTATAAGAGAAAAATTCAATCAGTAATTATTGAAGGTGGAAGAGTTGTTTTACAAACATTTATAGAAAGCAACTTATGGGATGAGGCTAGGGTTTTTCATGGAAATCAATATTTTGGAAAAGGAACAAAAGCTCCGGAAATATCGTCTGATGATATATACAAGTACAACATTGGAAACGAAAAAGTATCATATTTAATCAATAAAGCTTAAAATTATACTATGATATATCTCATACTAGCAATTTTCTTTTCCTCCGGTATTGCCATAATATTTAAGCTATTCAATAAATATGGCATACATAATACCCAAGCAATTATTATTAACTATCTATTAGCTGTTTTTGCGGGCTATTTTGCAAGTCGAACAAATTTATCATTGCCCGAGATATTAGACAAATCTTGGTTTTATTTGGCAATTGTTATTGGAACAGCCTTTATAACAACTTTTTTCATTTATGCAATTTCATCTCAAAAAGCAGGGGTTGCAATTTCTGCAGTAGCAAGTAGAATGTCTGTTTTAATTCCGGTATTGATTGGGATTTTCGTTTATGGAGAAAAAATCAGTATAATTATTATTGGTGGCATTGCATTAAGCCTGTTTGCGTTCTTTCTGATTCTTCAAAAAAAATCTGGCATTAATGTTAATTATAAATATCTGATACTTCCAATAATCCTGTTTTTGGGATTTGGATTTAACGATTCAATGCTCAAACATGTTCAAAAGTTTTATATAAGCATAAATGAGTATTATATTTTTCTCACATTAGTGTTCTTTGTAGCATTGATATTAGGATTGCTGTTATTTCTAATTGAAAATTTCAGGTCGAAGAAGAGAATAAAGCTGGAAATTAAAAATTTAGGTGCCGGAATAATACTTGGAGTGTTTAACTTCTTGTCAACGTATTATTTTTTGAAAGGGATGAATTTTTTCGAAAGCGCTATTTATTTTCCTGTATTAAATACAGGTATTGTTACTGTTGGAGCCATTGCCGGAAGGTTTTTATTTAAAGAAGAATTCACAAACAAAAACTGGCTGGGAGTAGTTTTGGCAATATTGGCAATTTTTATGCTTACTCTGGGATAGTCATATATTAATACTTGGTGTTGTAAAATGGATGATGTTTTTCGAACTATACAAAACAAATCGGAAGGACTTTATAAAGACAAAGGCAGTAAATTTATTGCACTTGCTTTCCCTATAGAAACAGAGCAAAGTATTAAACAGTGCCTTGCAGATACCCGTAAGGCATACCATGACGCCCGACATCATTGCTATGCATATGCTATTGGAAAAGATCACGACCATTATAGGATAAACGATGATGGAGAGCCATCGGGAACAGCAGGCAAACCAATTTACGGACAAATTCAATCATACAACCTTACTAATATTCTTATAATCGTAGTTCGATATTTTGGAGGAACTAAATTAGGCGTAAGAGGTCTTATTAATGCATATAAAGCAGCTGCAAAGGATGCAATTGATAATAACATTATAATAGAGAAACATATAACAAAAAGATACAGAGTTGATTTTGAATATGCTGAAATGAATAATGTAATGAGGATATTGAAAGATATGGAATTACCCCAGGAAAATCACAATTTCTCAGAAACCTGTTCTTTGGAATTCTCAGTGAGGCAATCATTAGCTCAAGTTGTTTTTGATGCTTTTACTTCTATCGAAAAGGCAAAGATTACTCCTATTTGATATTTAACTTAAGAATATTCCACTTTTTTTTTAACAATCTAAGTTGCTTAAAATCACCTCAAATAGTTTTAACTGCTGATTAGTAAGCTTTTAAAAATACAAGTTGTAATCATCAGAATTACAATGAGATAACACTGAATTTTGCTTTTCAAAATAACACTTAATCATAATTAATTTAAATTGAATTTCTATATAAGATTTTTATTGCTTTTTGTGTCAATTTAATTTAATATTGTACGTCAAGCCGACAAAATAAGAAAAAAAGATGTTTAAATACCGAAATCATACAATAGTTACTCTATCAATCCTCGTTTTGCTGACATTCGTTTCCTGCGAAAGTTCAAGGAAGCGTGAGTTTGTAGTAGATGGTTATCTGATTGAACTCGACAGCCTTGTCGAGAAGCACAGATACATAGATTCCGTTATTAGTATATACAGAGTTGAGGTGGATAAAGAAATGGGGCAGATTTTAGCTCATTCTGAGCATGTTATGGAAAGAGGTACCCCAGAAGGCCTACTTAATAATTTCGTGGCTGATTTGGTGTTGGAAATAGGCAAGGAATTATATAAGCCTGAAGATGGAAAGCCTATTGATTTTTGCTTGTTGAATTATGGAGGACTTCGTACCAGTATTCCTAAAGGTGCAGTATCAAAATCAAGAATATTCGAACTATTGCCATTTGAAAATGAAATGATTGTAGTTACAATATCTGGTGAAAAAACTATAGAATTGTTTAATTATTTAGCTGATTATCAATATGGAATGCCTGTAAGTGGTATTAAACTTGGAATTTCGGATAAGAAACCACAGGAAATTCTTATTAATAATGAAGCTTTTAATGATAAAAGAGATTATAAAGTATTAACATCTGATTATCTTGCCAACGGCGGCGACAATATGTCTTTCTTTCTGCAGCCGAAAAATTCTGAGTTGATAGGAAAAAGAGTCAGAGATGCAATAATACTTCATCTGGAAAGAGCTAACAGTAGAGGGGAAAAGATTTCTTCAAAGCTGGATCAAAGAATGTACTATATTAAATAAAAGTACTTTTTGATTAACTCTCATATTTATCATTGCAAATTTTTGTGATGTTGAGTTTTTTACGCAAAAAAATAAAGAAAATGTCAGTAACAAGAAGAGATTTTGTAAAAACTTTGGCTATTGGAAGTGCAGTTGCGCTATCTGGGGTTCCACTATGGTTAAATGCAGAAGAATCTGAAAAATTGACAATTTTGCATACAAACGATACCCACAGCCGACTAGATCCCTTCCCTCCTACAGACCATAGATACCCTTCTATGGGAGGATATGCAAGAAGGGCTACAATTATTGAAAGGATTAGACAGCAGGAAAAACATTTGTTAGTTTTGGATGCCGGAGATATTTTCCAAGGAACACCATACTTTAATTTTTTTGGCGGTAAGCCTGAAATTGAGCTAATGAGTAAAATGGGATATGATGCTTCTACCATGGGTAATCATGAATTTGATAATGGATTGGATGGTTTTCTGAATGTGTTGAATTATACTAAGTTTCCTTTTATTGTTAGTAATTATGATTTCTCTGATACTATTTTGCGAGATCATGAAAAAATTATTACTCATAAAATATTTTATAAAGGAAATATTAAAGTTGGAGTTTACGGACTGGGAATTGAGCCCGAAGGACTAGTTAGTAAAAATCTTTATGGCAATACAAAGTATTTAGATCCGATAAGTTCGGCAATAAAAATGGAAAACCTGCTAAAAGATGAATTCAAGTGTGATTTGATTATATGTTTATCACATCTTGGATATTTTCATGAGACAGGCAAGGTTTCGGATGTCGTAATAGCTGAAAATACAAGGCATACAGACATAATTTTGGGAGGTCATACTCATACAATACTTGAAAAACCTGACCAAAAATTAAATCTAGAGAAACGTTCAGTGCACATCGGACAAACCGGAATTCATGGAATTCGTATAGGCCGCATTGATGTTTGGTTTGATAAGAAAAATGACGAAAAATTTGTCGAGTCCTATACAATAAAAGTTTAATAAAAACAAGGAATGTAATTTTTTTTTATTCACTTTTTTATTTGAAATTTTGCTCTGCATTAATAAGCATTTCAAGGATTTTACAAGAATTATTAACGAATAATCATAACACAATAAATAACAATTACTTAAATTCGTAAAGGAAAAATAACAATGAACAATATGCACGAATTGATATGGTCAAAATGTTTGAATATTATTAAAGATAATATCAGTCCGCATAGTTTTGCCACATGGTTTGAACCAATTAAGCCTGTGAGGTTGGTTAATAGTATACTTACTATTCAGGTTCCAAGTCAGTTTTTTTATGAATGGCTTGAGGAGCATTATATAGATTTATTAAGAAAAACAATTAGAAAAGAACTTGGACCGGAAGGTAGATTAGAGTATAATATTATAATGGATACTTCTCAGAATTCATTGAAGAATTCACCTTATACTGTAAATGCGCCTGCGTTGAATAAAAAAGCCATAAAAAATCCACCTATAACTATGCCTATAAATGTAAATGACGATTTTGAAAAGTCTATTCCAAATCCATTTGTAATACCTGGATTGAAAAAGATGAACATCAAATCTCAATTGATAGATTCGTTCAACTTTGACAATTTTATTCAGGGTGATTGCAATAGGCTAGCAAGAAGTGCCGGTTTAGCAGTTGCTCAAAACCCGGGAAAAACTTCTTTCAATCCCTTGCTTATATATAGCAGCAGTGGTTTAGGTAAAACTCACCTTGCCCACGCTATTGGAATAGAAGTTAAGAACAATTTTCCTGACAAAACCGTTCTTTATGTTACTGCAGAACAGTTTACTACTCAGTTTATCGATTCTATCAGAAATAAAAATCAGAATGATTTTATTCATTTTTATCAGATGATAGATGTTCTTATTGTTGACGATATACACGATTTTGCGGGAAGAGAGAAAACACAGGATGTGTTTTTTCATATTTTCAACAACCTCCACCAAAACGGTAAGCAAATAATTATCTCTAGTGATAAAGCTCCTGTTGAAATGCAGGGAATTGAAAATAGGTTGCTTTCGAGATTTAAATGGGGTTTGTCTGCGGATCTGCAGGTTCCTGATTTGGAAACTAGAATTGCTATTTTGCAAAGCAAGCTTTATAATGATGGTGTTACAATGCCTTTTGAAGTTATTGAGCTTATTGCTTCTAGTATTTCAACAAACATTAGGGAAATGGAAGGTGCATTAATTAGCATCCTTGCGCAATCTTCAATAAATAATAAGGAAATTACTCTTGAACTTGCATCTCAAATTATTGAAAAGTTTGTTAGAAGTACTCCTAAGGAAATTACTGTTGAATATATTCAAAAGGTTGTAAGCAACTATTTTAATATTCCTCTTGATAAAATTAATTCTAAAACAAGAAAGAGGGAAATAGTGCAGGCAAGGCAACTTGCAATGTATTTTTCTAAAGCATTTACAAAAGCTTCTCTGGCTTCAATTGGAAGTAAATTAGGAAATAAAGATCACGCTACTGTTTTGCATGCTTGTAAAACTGTTAAAAACTTGTCTGATACTGATAAGAATTTTAAGAAATATGTTGATGATCTTAGTAATATTATAAAAGTTAAGAGTTAAGAGTTTTAAAATTATTTTTGTAAGCTAAAAGTTTGGGGTTTTTCCTTGGCTTTTAGCTTTCAGTTTATATAAGAATATTGTAGATTATGAAGATATTAATGGTTTGTTTAGGAAATATTTGTCGTTCTCCTTTAGCTGAAGGGATTCTGAAAGAGAAATTTAAGCAAAATGGAATTAAGGGGACTGTCGATTCTGCCGGTACTGCTGCATATCACGCAGGTGAAAAACCAGATCCGCGTTCTATCGAAGTTGCTCGCAAATATGGAATTGATATTAAATCCCAGACTGCTCGAAAGTTTAGGATTGAGGATTTCGATAATTTTGATAAGATTTTTGTAATGGATGGTGAAAACTTTGATAATATTAAATTGGTAGCTCGAAATAATAACGATATTCAAAAAGTTGATCTTATTCTAAATCAAGCATTTCCGGATAAAAACCTACATGTGCCCGACCCATATTACGGTGGAAAAGATGGTTTCGAAAATGTTTATAATATGCTTGATAATGCTTGTGATGTAATTGTTGAAAAGATAAAAAACAATAATCTTTTATAATGATACATTTGGCTGCTAACGAGAAATTTCCAAAGGCATCTGATATAAAGGCTGCTAAAGATCTTATTGAAAAATATGCTCATAAAACCCCTATCCTTACTAGTACTTTTTTTAATAATTTGTTTGGTGGCAGTTTTTTCTTTAAGTGTGACAATTTTCAAAAGTCAGGTTCATTTAAATTTCGTGGTGCTACCAATGCGGTATTAGCTATTAGTAAAGAGCAGAAAGATTTTGGTGTTGCAACACACTCATCTGGTAATTTTGGTCAGGCTTTGGCAATGGTTGCAAAAATGAATGGAATTAAGGCTTTTATTGTTATGCCTAAAAATGCACCTTCTGTTAAATATAACGCCACTAAATCTTATGGTGCTGAAATTATTCAGTGTGAGCCAACTCTTGAGGCTAGAGAAAGCACACTGCTTGATGTAATAAATAAAACTGGCGCGAGTTTCATTCATCCTTATGATGACTATAAAATAATTGAAGGTCAGTCGAGTGCCATGATGGAAATACTTGATGAGATCTCTGATTTTGATAATGTAATAGCTCCTGTTGGCGGTGGTGGATTGATTAGTGGAACTATCCTAGCTAGAAATTACTTTGCACCACATATTAATGTGATTGGGGCTGAACCAAAGGATGCTGATGATGCGTATAGATCTTGGAAATCTAATTCTTTTGTTCCTTCGGTAAATCCTCAAACAGTATGTGATGGGTTGAAAACTTCTTTGGGAAAGAGAACATTGCCAATTATTTTAGATGGTATTGATCAAATTTTCACTGCAAGTGAGGAGAATGTTTTAAGTATGATGAAGTTGGTTTGGGAAAGGATGAAAATAATTGTAGAACCTTCTTCTGCAAGCACATTAGCAGCAATATACGAAAACAGAGATTATTTTATAAATAAGAAAACTGTAATAATTATTTCAGGAGGAAATGTTGATTTAGATAATGTTCCATGGAAAAAGTAACAACATTCGGAGTCTTATTTTTATTGCCTGTTGATTTAGGTGGTTTGGTGGAAAATGTTTTGCCTTCCGGAGTTATGAGTATTGCTAATTCTCTCGACGAGTTTATTGTTGAGAATGAGCGAACTGCAAGAAGATTTCTTGTAAAAATCGGTTATAGCAAGAGAATAGACGATATAGTATTTCATGTTCTTAATAAACATACTCAAACCAATGAAATTCCTTCATTTTTTAAGTCGTTGAAAAATGGCAAAAACGTTGGATTATTATCAGAAGCAGGATGCCCTTGTATTGCTGATCCGGGTCAGATTATTGTAAATATTGCTCAAAGCCAAGGCATTAAAGTAAAACCACTTACAGGACCAAATTCAATGATTCTAGCTTTAATGGCATCCGGTTTTAGTGGACAATCATTTGCATTTAAAGGATATTTGCCTTTGGAAAAAAGGGATAGAGAATTTGCTATTAAGGAAATGGAGACAACTGTATCGAAAATTGGGTGTAGTCAGATATTTATGGAGACTCCTTTTAGGAATAGCAAGTTATTGTCGGAGCTCTTGCAGATCTGCAAGCCAAATACATTGCTTTGCATCGCGGTTGATATTACAATGGAAAGTGAATTTATAAGAACCAAAACAATATCTGAGTGGAAAAAAAATCCGCCGGACATTAACAAACGGCCGGCGGTTTTTATTATAGGCTCTTAAAGTTTCTTCTTAAATGCCAAGTATATTAGCACAAAACCTGTGATTATCATAGGGATACTTAATATTTGTCCCATATTAATAAGCATATTTTGCTCAAATGCCTCCTGAAGTTCCTTTATAAACTCGATTAAAAACCTTGGAATAAACATACCCAAGGCAAATATTCCCGACAACATTCCACCTGCTAAAGTTTTACGCTTCTTAATATAAAGCCATAAAAGAGATCCGAATAAAGCAAAATAAGCCAATGCTTCATAGATTTGAGTTGGATGTTTTGCTAATGTTTCTTCTCTTTCTGCAAAAATAAACCCCCAAGGAAGAGAAGTTTCAACTCCATAAATCTCAGAATTCATCAAATTACCCAGCCTAATAAAAGCAGCTGCAAGAGCGATAGGAATTACAATTCTATCGAGTGTCCAAATAGTTTTTTGGCTACTTTTGAATTTTTGGAAAGCAAACAAAGCAATTATAATCCCAAATGCCCCGCCATGACTAGCTACTCCGCCTTCCCAAATATAAAAGATTTCGACAAGATTCTGACTGTAATGGTCCCATGCATAAAAGAAACAATGCCCCAGTCTGGCCCCAACTATACTTCCAACTGCCATGAAAATCAATAAATGTTCAAGCTCTTTAACCGGAACAGACTCCTTTTTAAACATTCTTAAAAGAATTTCATATCCAAGATAAAAAGACAAAGCCCAAAAAAGACCATACCATCTTACAGAAACAGGTCCGATAGCAAATATTTCGGGAGCAGCTGTCCAAATAATTTGTGTTAGTGTCATATTGTAATTATTTAATCGTTGATAAATATGTCAATTATTTCAATATCAAATATAAGATCAGAGTGAGATGGAATATTGCCAAAACTTCTTTTGCCAAAACCAAGATGAGAAGGAATAATAAATCTATATTTTGCACCCTCTTTCATAAGCAAAACAGCTTCATCCAAACCAGGTATAAAAAGTCCCTGACCCGCAACCATAGTGAATGGATGATTTCTTTCCACCGATGAATCAAACATATAACCATTCTTAAGGAATGCAGAATAATGAATTTTCACAATCTGTCCGGGTTGAATATAGTCGCCCTGCCCCTTTTCAACAATTATATATCTTAAGCCTAGCCCAGTTTCCAAAGTATCTTTTAACCCAACAAAAAAAGGAATAACAACAGGAGGTTGATTTACCTCTTTCAATTCAACATCAAAAACAAGATCCGTATTTGGAGGAATTAGCCCCCTACCCTCACTCCCGTATGCAAGCGATGCAGGAATCCAAAACCTTGCTTTATCACCCTCGTGCAAATACGTAAAACCCTCCTCCAGGCCGGGAATTAAAGTTTTATCACCCAATTTTGCTTCCAATTGTTTACCCCTTTCTACCGAAGAGTCAAAAATCTTGTTACCATCAAAAAACCCTATATAATCAGCTTTAATCAACAAACCTTCAAAAGCTTTTGGTCCCTTACCCATATGCGTAATAGCATATGTAAGTCCTGAAGCAGTAGTGATTTTTTCAAACTCCTCTTTTTTAGACTTGGAAATATCAACACCCCTTTTAACATCAATCAATTCCACTTCATAATAAAGAGTTGAATTAGGAGGGATTATGCCAACCGCAATATTTCCATAACCTAAGTGAGGCGGCACAACAAAACTAAAATGATCACCCACCCTCATAAGTAAAATTCCTTCCCTTAAGCCATCGATAAACTGATTGCTTCCTATCCTCATGGAGATGGGCGCATTTCTATCTCGCGATCTTTCAAAGATATTACCATTATCAAGTTTGCCGGTATAATGAAAAACTACGATATCACCAACTCTTGGACTAATACCATTGCCCTTCTTTATTTCAGCATACTTTAAACCTGAATTTGTTTCTATATAGCTATACTTAGGCAGTTTTGAAGTTTTACAAGAAAGTAGAAACAACAAAAAACCAATAATAATAACTCTATTAATATTAGAAACATTAACCACAGTAAAAAATCTTAATTAACAGTACTATCTATTTTAAGCCTTTGGGTAACAATAAGTTAAAAACTATTTTACACCAACAATTTCAACATCAAACAAAAGAGTAGTAAAAGGAGGAATTACATTTCCTGCACCCTCGTCGCCATATGCCAAAAAGCTTGGGATAATCAATCTAGCTTTACCACCAACATTCATCAGCATAATACCCTCATCCCAACCCGGGATAACTCTACCACGTCCAATAGGAAAAGTAATAGGCTCACCTCTTTCAACAGAGCTGTCGAATACTCTTCCATCAAGGAACATGCCTGTATAGTGCACACTAACTTCCTGTCCGGCTTGTACTTTTGGTCCAGAGCCTTTTGTTTTTTCAATAAAAAATAACCCACTAGGAAGAGGATCCTGAGTAATCTTATTATCTTTTAAATACTGTTCAAGCGTTGCTTGTTCTCTTTGATATGCCATGTCGTTTTCTTGATTTTGTTTTGCCATTAATTCTTCATATTCTTTTTCAAATTCTTCTAAAGTTTGAACCTTCAGCATTTTTATATCGAGATGTAACTTACCTCCTTCAGCAATAAATCCTTCTGTATCAGGCATTTTTGCCGTAATTTTAAAAAATTGATCAGCGTTAAGAATAAAACTCACACTATCGCCAACCGCCATCATAGAAAGACCTTCATAAATATCGCCAGGATATTCACTTGCAATAAGCTCCATTACGGAAGGATATCCACCTCTGGTATCCATAAGTATATTACCATCATCATCACTATAAACTAGGTCGAAAGTGATGATTTTACCAATTTCTGCTTTAACCCCCTTTTCTTTTATGTGATACTTATAATATAAACCTGAATCTGTTTTTTTATACCCGGGAATGTCACTTGAGCTGCATGCCTGAGAAATTAATGCAAAAACCATTAATACACCTAATGTTTGGAAAATTTTCATAATAATTTGTTTTTAAGATTTAATTTAAGTCAACTAGTTCAATATAGTAAATAATAGGAATTCTTTTGGGTATTTTCACACCATCACCCGGCACACCGTGAGCCAGATGCGGAGGCATTATTAATCTCGCTTTGTCGCCAACCCTCATAAGCAAGATACCTTCTTCCAGGCCACTTTCAACACCACCTCTGCCAACTTTAAATGATTTAACTCCATCGTTTTCAGATGAATACACTAAATCGCCAGATATCAATCTAATTTCATAATGTAAAAACGCAATATCACCTTCAGTTGCTTTTTTTCCCTCACCACGGTGGTAAATTTCGTATCTCAATCCACTACCAGTTTCAATAACATTCCAACCATAACGTTCAATAAAATCTAAAATTTCTTGTTGCTCAATCTCAAGCATCATTTTATTAGTACTCATCATTCTATCTTCAATCTCCTTTTTATCAGGAACTTTCTTATTCTTATCCTGATTATTGCAAGAAAATAAAGCTAAAGTAAGAAATAAAGCCAAAAACTTAGATAAAACCATGTAATTGCTAATCATGCCTTATAAGTACATATTAATATCCTGATTGCTAAATAACTGTTCAAACAAAGCGATAGCTTGCTGCATTGAACCTTTAAGTTTACCACCGGAAGCATTCATATGACCACCACCATAAAAATGCAAACGAGCGATTTTATTTACATCTATTAAACGCCTAGACCTGAATGATATTTTAATTACATCATCCCTTTCCATAAAAAAAGCAGCAAGTTCAATACCACCAATGCTAAGAGCATAATTTACAATTCCTTCTGTATCACCTTCCTTGTGATTAAACCTATTTAATTCATCAGCAGTAAGACTAATATAAGCAACCTTTCTATTAGGCAAAACAGTCAGCTTTTCACTCAAACAATAACCTAAAAGCCTCATTCTTTCCTCAGTAAAAGTATCATAAATAGACCGTTGAATTTCAACAGGATCAATACCTTTATCAATAAGTTCAGCAACTATCAGATACGTTTGTGTATTACGGTTGGAATAACTAAAAGAGCCAGTATCAGTAACAATGCCTGCATAAAGGCAAGAGGCAACATCCTTATCAATTATATCAAAACTGTTTTCACAAGAATAAATTAAAATAGCAACCAATTCAGCAGTAGATGAAACATCAACATTAGAAATTACAACATCAAAAAACGTCGATTCAGGCTGAGGATGATGATCAATAAGAACTTTAAAAGCCCTAGATTTAGTTAGAACTTCCGAAATATTATCAACTCTGGATGGGTGGTTAAAATCAAGACAAAATACAACATCTGCATTTGAAATTTTGTCATTTGCAAGCTTTTGATATTCAGATGCAACAATAACAATATCATTAAAAGGCATCCAATGAAGAAACAAAGCATAATTATTTGGAACAATCACAGAGACATTATCTATACCCTTACTTCTCAAATAACCATATAAACCAAGAGCAGACCCAATAGCGTCTCCATCTGGATTCACATGAGTAAGAATACAAAAACTCTTACCCTTATCGCTCAGATAGGATGAAATTTTACCGGCTATATCATTGTTTAACTTCACTAAATTCATAAGGGCAAAGGTAAAAAAATCATTTGTTATCATGGTTTTAAAATTGTAATGTTTTTTTAGTAATTTAACAGTTCAAAAACATTACTAATAAAACAAACCGAAACACTATGAGTACAGGGATTTTCACACTTGCACTAATTAAACCAAATGCAGTAAAAAGTGGCTACACAGCTCCAATATTAGCAAAAATACACGAAGCAGGATTCAGAATTTCAGCAATGAAATTTGTACAACTTACAGTTGCGCAGGCCGAAATATTTTACAGCACACATAAAGGACAACCATTTTATGATGGATTGTTGGAGTTTATGACCTCAGGCCCAATAGTAGCAGCCATAATTGAAAAAGAAAATGCTGTTGAAGAGTATAGAAAAATACTTGGTAATACAGACCCGCGCAAAGCAGCACCCGGAACACTCAGGCATTTATTCGGTACACAACTACCTGCAAACGCAGTACACGGATCAGATTCAGACGAAGCAGCTATAAGAGAATGCAGCTTTTTCTTTTCAGCTTTTGAAAGGTATTAGGGAGAATTCTAATTCACTACCTAAGCCTATACTCAACAAAAGTTTTGTCCTTGTATAGTATAATAACTTTTTCGATTTCAGATTGATTTACCGAAGAAGCTTTATCTAAAACTTCTTTTTCATCGGGTTGAATTCTTCTTTGTGTTGTATGATATTCAACACTTTCCTCATCCTTTGCAATGGATTTTTGTTTTTCAACAATCTCATCAGCAAAGCTAAAAAGGTCGGGAACTTGAGGTTTTATAGAAGCCTCTTGTTTGATAGCAGGCTTGTTAGCCGTTTGTTCGACTATTTCGATTTTCCTTTCAGTCTTTATAGCACTTCCTTTACCAAAGATTATCCAATTTATATCAGTCTCAGGAAATCTTTCAGCTATTTTCATAATAAAGTCAAGACTAGGTTTATTTCTGCCTGATACAAGATGTGATATTGTAGATCTGGGAACACCTATTTCATCAGCAAATTTAGAGGGTGTAAGCTCTAACTTTTCGATCAGTTCATTTATTCTCTCTATCATAGCAATAAGGTTTAGGCAGTTGTAAACTATAATCAAATATACTTTACAAAGTTAAATAAAAATTTACAATCATACAAAAGACTTGAAAATAAATAATTAACATTGCTATTTACATTTTACACCAAGTAAAACAATTGTAAATACAATGAATATGATTAAATCACAACTTCAATTAAAATTATTTATTATGCTGTAATTCAATTAAATACATAATTGTTAAAAATTAAATCGCAATTCAGACAAATTGTTGCTAAACCACATTAATACATCAACCATTACTTTATATAAAAATGATATCTAACTGATTTACTGTCATATAATAAAATTATTTAAATGCTATATGCTTACGAATAGACCATTATTAATTAGAGATTGTTGTTGTAAATCGTATTCATTTTGTAAATTCAATGAATTTATGGCAATATTTTCACTATAACTTAAATGAATAATGTTACGTAAAGCGTTTGTTATTGTTAATTTGGGAAGATTTGAATATAAATTAACATGATATGGCAATTGCATAATAGTTACACATGTAATCAATAGTTGGGTTACAATTGTGATTTGCAATATTAAACAGAATTGCATCGCTGTTGATTACATTTGTTAATTAAATTGTGTTTTATTTTGATATTACATTTGTAATCAATGGGAGTTACTTTCTTAATTAGCTTTTAAAATTTCACAAATCTCTCCTACTCCACTTTATGATTAAAGTATAATTTATAATTCGCTATTAAATAAATACTATTACTTTTTTCGGAATAATATCCCTCTGAGAATTCAATAAAAAAATATCTCACGTGCTGGGAATAATAAAAACAGAGCTATACGAAGGAAAAACAATTGCCGGCAGACTCACAACTCAATAAAGATAAGGGTTTTGAAGGAATTGCTAGGGCAATTAATAAAGTGAAAAAACGAAAATTTATTTAATCTTTCAACTTTTCACTAACTTAACTACATATCTTTCATTGCAAAAATCAATTCTGATAAAAAACATCCCACTTGAAAGACTATTGAAAATATCCTTAAAAGGATAAACTTTGTTATATCCTTGAATCAATTCAGATTGAAACTGATAAACCAACTGTCCGGAAATATTATAAATTCTATACTCTGCCAAACATTCACTCACAGAATGTATTGGTATATAAGAGTTTTGAATTATTGGATTAGGGATTACAGATAATAAAAACCCATCATCATGATTAAAATCATTCATCAATAACATTCTAGCCCTAGCAAAATCGGGAGTACCATACCCAAGGCTATCATTTGGATAATAAAATTTATGAGAACTTTCCGTAATAGCCCTCCTAATATCAACATTGCTCCTATCCGGGAATTCCTGCCACAAACAAGCAGCAAGAGCAGCAATAATAGGCGATGAAAAAGAGGTACCACTAGCAATAGCCGGTACACCCATCACATTAACCAGTCCCACCTGATAACCCAAAGCCATAACATCAGGCTTAACCCTACCATCGTATGATGGTCCGACAGAACTAAAAGCTGCAGGATGACCCAAGATTGTCAGAGCACCAACAGCCAAAGCCCCATGACTATCGGCCGGAGAACCAATATATCTCCAATTTCCACTACCATAATTCCCTGCACTGTTTACTACAAGCATACCCTTATCATACGCAAAACCGGCTGCCCTAGCAATAATAGTTGTAATTCCATCCATATCCTCATAAGAATGATTCTGCTCAACATCATCGAAGAGAGTATATCCAAGAGAACTATTAATAACATACACTCCCAAACTATCAGCAATTTCAGCAGCTCTCAGCCAATTAGCCTCCTCAATCCAATACTCCGACTTTACATCTTCCGTTTGAAAAAGCCAATAAGAAGCATCAGGAGCGGCACCAGCTAATTGTCCGGGCAGCAAAGCAGCCATTACAGACAATACCATAGTACCATGACGATGACTATTAAACACGTCCTCGCTGTCAAAAACAAGGTCGAAATGCCCTTTTACCCTACCCGACTCCCACAGATGAGAGAAAGCATCTAAAACATCAGTACTTTGAAAACCAGAATCAAACAAAGCAATAGAAACACCATCACCCCAAAAACCATTTTTGTGTAAAATATGGCCATTAAGCATTTCAATCTGGGCTTTCATTAATCCAAGGTCGTACTTTAAACTACTTTCAAATTTCAAATCTGTTTTAATAGAGCTACCCTTAGCATTGTAAATACTCGGCAAATAAAGGTTTTCGGAAAGATTAAGTTTCTCATTACTAATATCAAAAATCTTATCAACATTTAATGGCTTGAGAAAGACCATATCTTTATAAAAAGAAAAATCCAAAATACTATTAAGATCATTTTCATCTTGCAACAAAACCATAACAGCATTAAACCACTTACTTGCATAAAAAACAGAAACAACATTGGCAATAGAATCAATATAAACCGGAGAAACCGGCAGATCAGATTCGTTGATAGAGATGCCAGACAACTGCCTTCTTGCAACAGATTCAGCAGTAAGAAACTCAAGAGGGGCCGAAATACTATAAGGAGAATGATTTTTGTCGGTAAGTTCAATCAAATAATAGCCAGGTTTAAATTCTACCTTATTAGTTGCATTTGCAGCATAAAAACCACAAATTAATAGCAGGAAAACAACAAAGAAATTTGAGCAAAAACTTAATATTTTATGATGTAATAATTTCATTATTCCACTCCACTTTCAATTAGTAAATATGAATAATCAACCCCTCTAGTAATAGTACCATCAACTTCCTTAACTAATTCAACAAACTTTTTATAAACCAAACCAATATGCTTGGCATAAACTTCAACCTTATAATCCTCAGAAATCAAAGTTTGAAAATTGTTTTGAATTACAGTAATTGTAGAATCTGCTATAAATCCATCCTTAGAAAAAGCTTTATGCACATCTTGGTACTTATATTGAAGAGCCGGATAACTATTAAAAGCATTACCATCCCATGTCTTATTTTCTTCCGGCGGAAAACTCAACTTTATATAAGTAACATTTTCCTCGGTTTTAAGAGCCTTAAGATAATTTAGACGCGACTTCCAAACATTTTTGATTAACCATTCATCACTTTCAGTAGCTCTGAAATACCTTTCCAGCCTTAAAGAAGGATAATCATCAGCATCAATAAATTCACTTTCAATAACTTCCTTAACCTGATAATTATATGATTCGATTTCACCCGTAAAATCATTGTAATACACAGAATCAACATTATAAATATTATAATGACCAATTGTTACCGGATAATACTCATGATATAATTCAGACGGCTCTATAGTTTCCGTATCACATGCATTAAACAAACAGCCAGAAATAAATACACTTACTATAAAAAATGCATTTCTCATATATGTAAATATCTTCATGTTTGCATAAATTAATTATTCCAATTCTGTCTCAATAAAACCCCCACCTACCATATCACCATTTTCAAAAACCACAGCAGATTGACCAGGAGTAACAGCCGAAACAGGCTTTTCCATTTTCACACTAACAATACCATTCTTTAAAGGTAATATTTCCGCTAATGCACCAGAATCTTTATACCTGACCTTAACAAGAACTTTCAATCCATTTTCAGGCAATTTATCATACTTAATACTATTAAATCCACTGATAAAGAACCTATCAGAAAAAACATCCTTTTTTTCACCTAGTACTATAGTATTTGAAGCAGCAATGATTTGTTTAACGTACATAGGATGTCCCAGGGCAATATTAAGCCCCTTTCTTTGCCCAACAGTATAGAAAGGATAACCCTTATGTTTGCCAATTACCTTTCCATTAACATCAACAAAATTGCCACCATCAACTTTACTCTCCAAGTCAGGCAACTGTTCTTTAAGAAAACCCCTATAATCATCATCAGGTATGAAGCAAATTTCATAGCTTTCTCGTTTTTTTGCAATATCGTCGAAGCCAAATTCTTTCGCCATTTCCCTAATTTTTGCCTTAGTAAACTCGCCAAGAGGGAAAAGAGTTCGACCAAGTTGTTCCTGTTGTAATCCCCAAAGCACATAAGACTGATCTTTAGATTCATCAACAGCTTTAGAAAGCAGAAAACGGCCATTATCTTCCCTTAATCTAACATAATGCCCAGTAGCAATATAGTTACAACCAAGTTCATCAGCCCTTTTCAAAAGAGCCGACCATTTTATATGAGTATTGCACAACACACAAGGATTAGGAGTACGACCTTTTAGATACTGCTGAACAAAATCAGAAACAATAAACTTATTAAATTCATCCCTTAGGTCTAGGACGTAATGAGGAAACCCTAGAGAAACAGCAACATTTCTTGCATCATTAATAGAATCGAGGCTACAGCATCCCGTTTCCTTAGCAGAAGAGTTTTGAGAATATTCCCAAGTTTTCATGGTAATTCCGACAATTTCAAAGCCTTGCCTGTGCAACAAGATAGCAGCAACACTGCTATCTAGACCACCACTCATAGCCATTAAAACACGGTTTTTCACCATTATAAATAATCTTAATAGAACTTAATCTGACGCATTATCTCATCTTCATTAAAAGGCTTATCTCCCGGCCTGATAGGCTCTAAAGATTCCTCTACTTCAATAAAAATGATTTCTTCGATAAGCTTACCATTGTCGTATATCAATTCTTTTTGTTTTTCACTTTTATGAGTATAATAATGCCATTTCCCATGCGGTAGATTCTCTATATAATAACCTATTATACTTCTTCTTCCATTGCTTAAGAAAACCTCAAATTTGCCATGCAACATATCATTTTTATATTGAGCACTTACATTTACCTGACCATTTTCATAAAACCTTTTCCATTCACCTTCTTTCTTTCCATAGTGCCATATTTTAGACTCTGCTAATCTTCCACTAGGAAAATAAGTTTTCCATACACCATGATTTTGCCCATTGTGATAATAATTATCAGACACAAGATAACCTTGTTCGCTATAAAACCTCCACAATCCATGCCTTTCTTGATTTACATAAAAACCTTCAGAACTAACTTTTTTATTTTCAAAATAAAAAGTAGCCTTTGAGGTATTTTCCCCGGCCTCGTGAACGATTTCAGCTCTTAACCCACCCTTAGGGAAATAATAATAAAACACACCAACAGGTTTATCATCAACAAATTGCCCTTGATAACGCATTCCGCCATCCTTGAAATAGCTATACCAAATTCCCTGTCGTCTCCCTTGAGAATCGTACTGATTATATTTAGCGTCATTATTCTGAGCTAACGAACTAAAAACCAAACTTAAAAAAAGTGTGATAAAAATTAAGTGCTTCATAATTTATTGTTATTCTGCTAAATTAGTATAAAAGGCATTTTTTTACAATATTCAATTACAAATTCTCTTAAGAAAATCAGCAAAGCATTTTAAAGAATCAAAATGATAATTAACTAAGCCAAATTGCTGTGTCAGATTACTATATTCATTTGAAATCAGAGCATTAATCATGCCTAGTTTCTTTCCAAACATCATATCATTTACAGTATCACCCACCATAAAAGACTTTTTAAACCTTATTTCCGGAAAATCTTTACGAGCCTTCAAAGCCATTCCAATACCAGGTTTCCTATAAATACTATTCTCCTCTTTCCTATTCGTGGCATAATAAACCATATCGATTTTTCCACCCGCATCAGAAACATCCTTAATCATTTTCTGATGAATAAGATTAAGTTCAGCTTCAGTAATCAACCCTTCACTAACAGCTTGCTGATTTGTAACCACGATTATTCTACCAAACAAATCATTCAAAATTCTCATAGACTCTAAAGCCCCATCTTCCCACACAAAATCGCCAACACATTTCACCCCACCATCACTACGATTTTTATTTAAAACCCCATCTCTATCCAGAAAGAGAGTCCAACTTCTATCAAGCTTAAGCTCTTGTTTTATCATAAACTTCAAAAATAGAATTAACAAGAGACTCCCAAGAAAAACGCTTCTTTTCTTCAATGATTGTATTTGCAAAAACCCCTGCCCTATTATTTTCGAAAAAATCACCAATAGCATTTGCAATTTGCTTTTCATCAGGCTCGACAACATAGCCAGCTTTACCGTGATTAACCATTTCAGGGAGAGCACCAACATTAGTGACAACCATTGGAACATTAAAATGATAAGCGACCTGAGTTACACCACTTTGAGTAGCATCCTTATAAGGTTGTACTACCAAATCAGCAGCCGAAAAATAAGCAGCAACCTTGTTGTTGGGGATAAAATTATTATGCAAAACAACAGAAGACCTTATACCAAGTTTTTCGATTAAATCGATATATTCCTTAGGGTTTTCATAGAACTCCCCTGCGATTATAGCCTTAATTTTCTTATTCTTTAATACAGGTTCGGCCATGGCCTTAAGCAAAAGGTCAAGCCCTTTATATGCCCTTATAAAACCGAAAAAAAGCAAATAGCAATAATCACTATCAAGCGATAATTCTTTTAACGCCTTATCCTTAGGCAGCTTATCTCCAAAATTATCATACAAAGGATGTAAACAAAGTTTTCTAGGCTTAGAAAGGTTAAATTTCTCAAGATCTTGCATAACAGATTGAGAAAGAATAACAAAACCATCAACACTATTTACAAAATACTTAGTAAGCAATTTATCTCCTAGCCTTTTTTCGTGAGGAATAATATTATCTGCTATAGCAACAACTTTAGATTTCTTATTCTTTCTTATAATTCTGGAAATCTTACCCAAACTGGGAGCTATAAACGGAATCCAGTATCTTAGAACTACAATGTCGGGTGCGATTTTAGACAATTCCCTTCCGATTTTTATCCAATTAAAAGGATTAATGCTATTAACTTTAACTTTAATATCAAGTTGTTCAGGAGGAGGTTCATTGGAATATTGAGTTTTGCCAGGGAAAAGAAAAGAAGGATATTGCAATGAAAAAGTATAAATAGTTACATCATGCCCCATTTGCATAAAAGCTGTGGCCAACCTTTCGTTAAAAGTAGCCAATCCACCGCCTCTTAGAGGGTGGGCAGAGCCTATAAGAACTATTCTTGCCAATTTCCCTCAGTTGTTTGGTCGATCAGATATTTATTTCTATCAGCAGAGCTTCTTGCCACCATTTCGCCAATAAACCCGGCTAGAAAAAGCTGAGTACCAATAACCATTGCAAGTAGTCCAAAGTAGAACAATGGCCTTTCCGTCATACGGTACTCCAACAAAAAGAATTTAGCATAAGCCAGATAACCTGCAATAACAACCCCTGCCATAAACATTAAAGTTCCGATAAGACCAAAAAGGTGCATTGGTTTACGACCGAAACGAGTTACAAACAAAATAGAAATAAGGTCGAGAAACCCATTAACGAATCTTTCCAAGCCAAATTTTGTATGTCCGAATTTACGTTTACGATGCTGAACAACTTTTTCACCAATTTTTTTAAAACCTGCCCACTTAGCCATTACAGGAATATACCTATGCATTTCACCATAAACTTCCACACTTTTAACAACCTTTTTCCTATATGCTTTCAACCCACAATTAAAATCATGCAGCTTAATACCTGTCATTTTGCGAGTAGCCCAATTATAGAGCTTAGTAGGTATTGTTTTAGATAATGGGTCAAAACGCTTCTTTTTCCAACCACTAACCAAGTCGAATCCGTCCTTCATAATCATATTATAAAGCTCAGGAATTTCTCCCGGGTTATCTTGAAGGTCGGCATCCATTGTTATAACAACATCACCTTTACATCTTTCGAAACCAACGTTTAACGCAGCTGATTTACCATAATTCCTTCTAAAACTAATTCCTTTTACTTGAGGATATTGTTTTTTAAGGCTTTCAATAACCATCCAAGAGTTATCTGAGCTGCCATCATCTATGAGTAATGCTTCCCATGAAAAATTATTTTCCAGCATAACCGCATTGATCTCTTCGATTAGTTCGGAAAGAGATTCCTCTTCATTATATAATGGAATAATAAGCGAAATGTCCATTTTTTAATATTTTACAACCAACAAAAATAATCAAATTTAGTTTATTAAAAATGCAAGCATGATTGAATTGAGCTATATATTTTTGTTAGAAATTGAATAACATAATTAAGTAATAAAACATTGAGTTTATTTACCTTTGCCCGTTGTTAATAATAAAAATTAATGCGTGACATGACAATTGGACCTGCGGGTTCACAGATATTTAAGTTTGCGATACCAATGCTGTTGGGAAATGTTTTTCAGCAGCTATATAATATTGTTGACACTATAATAATAGGGCAATACATTGGGAAAGAAGCACTTGCTGCTGCAGGGGCTTCGTTTCCCGTTATATTTGTGTTAATCAGTCTAGTTATAGGAATAACCACAGGAACTACAATTATAATATCTCAGAATTACGGAGCAAAAAACTTCACACAAGTTAAGCGAGCAATAGACACAACTTTTGTATACTTGTTTTACGCATCACTATTACTTACAATAATAGGGCTTCTTTTTATTGAAACAATATGGGGATGGATGGGAATTCCAGAGGAAATAAGGCCAGATGCAACAATATATTTCAACATTTATGCAGCCGGCTTAATACTGATGTTTGGGTATAATGCTGTAAGTGCTATACTCAGAGGATTAGGAGATTCAAAAACACCATTATACTTTCTGATAATTGCATCTCTTTTAAATGTAATATTAGACTTATTATTTGTAGTAGGATTTAAATGGGGAATTGGCAGCGTTGCATTAGCAACAGTAATTTCTCATGGAGTATCATTTGTCTTGTGTATCCTATATCTAAACAAAACTCATACTCTTATAAAAATAGGATTTAAAAAACTCATTTTCGACAAAGAGATATTTGTTAAAAGTGTAAAAATTGGATTACCTACAGGATTCCAACACACATTTGTAGCATTAGGTATGACGGCCATGATGGGAATTGTTAGTGATTTTGGAACAAATTCTCTAGCAGCATTTACAATTGCTATTAGAATAGATTCATTTGCTGCTATGCCGGCTATGAATTTCAGCATGGCACTTTCTACTTTTGTTGGTCAAAATATAGGAGCAAACAAATTAGACCGAATTAGAAGTGGTTTAAATTACACATTACTTATAACAAGCATAATATCGATTGCAGTAAGTTTAATTGCTTGGCTATTTGGAAATTCCCTTATGCAGGTTTTTACAAATGACGCTGAAGTAATTAAGATTGGTTACCAATATCTTATAATTGTATGTTCTTTTTATGTAGTTTTTTCCGCAATGTTTGCTGTACAGGGAGTATTGAGGGGAGCCGGTGATACTTTAATCCCAATGTTTATTACACTATTCGCACTATGGATTTTAAGAATTCCGGCATCATATATTTTAGCAAAATATATTGGGACAGATGGTATTTGGCTTGGGATCCCTATTGCCTGGATATTCGGTCTTCTTGCAGTATTCATTTATTATAAGTCGGGAAGATGGAAGAAGAAGCAAGTAATAAAAAGAGCGGAAGTTGACATTTCCGCTCCATAACATTCAAAAAAACTTTTCAGGGTTTTATAGCCAGTGATTCATTTTATTTTTCTTCGTATCCATATATACCGAACAATGGCTTGTAGTAGGAACAATAATAGGAACATTTTGAGTGATTTCAATACCATATCCCATTAACCCTGTTCTTTTACTCGGATTATTTGTAATAAGCTTAATTTTCTTTGCTTTTAAGTCTCTCAAAATCTGAGCGCCTATACCATAATCCCTCTCGTCAGCTTTAAAGCCTAATTCGATATTTGCTTCAACAGTATCAAGGCCTTTTTCCTGCAGATGATAAGCCTTCAACTTATTAAGTAGCCCAATACCCCTACCCTCCTGGTTCATATAAAGGACAACGCCCTTTCCTTCCTTTTCAACCATTTCCATTGCCTGATGAAGTTGCCCTCCGCAATCACATTTGCAAGAGCCAAAAATATCACCGGTTACACAGCTTGAGTGAACCCTTACAAGCACCTCTTCACCTTCTTCCCAATCTCCTTTAACAAGAGCAAGGTGAACCATATCGTTTGTTGTTTGCTTATATGCAATAAGTTTAAAATGCCCCCAAGTAGTAGGTAAGTCGACAGAAATCTCTTTACTAATTAAGCTTTCATTCTTAATGCGGTATGCAATAAGATCTTCGATTGTAATAAGTTTAAGATTAAATTTTTTGGCAATCTCCATTAATTCAGGAAGACGCGCCATAGTACCATCTTCATTCATAATCTCAACAAGCGCTCCGGCAGGTTGCAGACCTGCAAGTCGAGCAAGGTCTATAGAAGCCTCTGTATGGCCGGCTCTCTGAATAACCCCACCCACTCTTGCCATAAGAGGAAAAATATGACCAGGGCGACCAAGATCTTCTGGTTTAGTATTAGGATCAGCTAAAGCTTTAATAGTTTTTGCCCTGTCTGACGCTGATATTCCGGTTGTACATCCAAAACCATTTAGATCAACAGAAACAGTAAAAGGAGTATCAAAAAGAGCCGTGTTTCTTGGCACCATCAGCTCAAGATCAAGTTCTTCACACCTTTTACGCGTAAGCGGAGCACAAATTAATCCGCGGCCGTGAGTTGCCATAAAGTTGACAATCTCAGGAGTTATAGTCTCTGCTGCAGCTATGAAATCACCTTCATTCTCTCTGCTTTCATCATCAACAACAATAATAATTTTTCCTTGTCTAATATCTTCAATAGCTTCTTCTATTGTATTGAATCTACTACTGATTTCTTTTTGTGGGTTGCCAGACATTTGTATTTTCTCCTTTAAGAAATTTAAAAAAACCTTCTAGTAGGGCAAGGTTCATGGTAAAAAAGTGTGAAACAAATCGCAAAAGTACAATATGTATATTTAATTTCTTCAATAAAAAATCAATAAAAAAAATTGCATATAGCAATCCTTGTGATATTAACAAAATAAGATAAAAAGTGTTTGTTGTTGCAAGTGCAATATTGCTAATTAAAGCAAATATTATAAAAAATGGACCAAACCACCTAATTACTTTGTGCGACATAAAGGCAAAAGACACCCCCTTATAAGGCGGCCATAGTAAAGAAATAAAATATTTTAGATTTTGGAAATTCCCAGCTGAGATTCTCACCTTTCTTTTATATTCAATTCTCCAATCGTTTGATACATCTTCATAAACAAGAGCCTTCAAGTCAGTGATGGCCTTTTGTTTTTGCTTCAAAACACTTAACGTTATAAAAAAATCTTCTACAGCAAACCCATCCGGAACATCAGGCAAAAGCGACTTTCTAATTGCGTAGCACCCTCCAAAGGCTCCAATCATACTACCCCACAATTTACCTTCATAATGTTTCATAAGTATCTCACCTTTAATAAACATTTTTTCCTGAATTGAAATGCCATCTTTATTTGTAACGAGATTTATAATATTTGCACCCACAATACCAATCGATGGGTCAGAAAAATGAGAGACAAGATTTCTAATTGTTGATTTTTCAAAATAAACATTTGCGTCAGTAAGAATCAGAATTTCATTGTCTGTTTTGGTTTTAAGCATATTAACCAATTCCGGTTTACCCTGCCGTTCAGTATAAAAAAAGGCTTTTATTTTTCCAGGAAATTCTAACTGAAGCTTTTTTATTATTTCATTTGTAGCATCAGTTGAAGCATCGGAACCAATTATCATTTCAACGACCCCTTCATAATCTGTATCAAAAACGCTTCTAATCTTATTTTCGATAACAGTCTCCTCATTGTGAACTGCCATTATAATAGAAACAACATTATCAACTGAAGTAGCTATTTCGAACGATTTTGGAGTTTTTTTTAAGGCTGAAAAGACATGAAGTATCAGCGGATATATTATATATGAATGCACCAGACAATAAACAGAAACCCAAAATAAAATCTCAATAAAAATCATTTCAAAATCGACTTATAAAAATCCATTAAACTGCCGGCAATCTCAAGATTATCGTAATGTTTCCCAATAAACTCAGATGCATTATCCCCTATGGTTTTGCAAATATCTTTGTTTTCTAAGACATAACATATTTTTTCGGCAAAAATATTAGCATCATCTGCAATGATGATATCTCTATCAGGCCTAGCATTAATGCCTTCTACTCCTATAGTTGTTGAAATAATAGTAATCCCTGCGGCCATTCCTTCCAATATTTTTATTCTCATGCCGCTACCAGCAAATAATGGAACTACCATTATCCCATTTTGTTTCATAAATTTTATAGCGCTATCAACTTCTCCGTGATAAACAATTCCCGGTTTTTTAAAAATATTTATCAGCCATTGTGGAGCATTTCTTCCACCAATATGGAATTTTTCATAAGGATGTTTTTTCAAAACCTTTGGCCATACACTTTCTAAAAACCATTTTAGGCCTTCCTGATTAGGAATCCAATCGAGTGCGCCTATAAAAAACACAGATGAGCAATTCGCAGGCACATTAATCTCATTAATAAATTCCTTATTAATACCAGCACATGCAACATGAATAGGAACAGACGCCCTAAACTCTTTGAAAGTTTTGCAGTCATGTTCAGTAATAGGAACTATAGCATCAATATGTTGAATTATGTCTTTCTTCAACTTTAATATTCTCTTACTCAATATTTTATAATACCATTTCTTAAGCAAATTCTTTTCAAATAAACAATTCCTTTGCCAAATTACATGCTCTAAATTATGAGCTCTCAGCACAACAGGGATATTAAAATGCTTTTTTATTATACCTGTATAAAGAGCCATATATAACCCTTCAAGTTGGACTATATCAATATTCTCGGATTTAATTACATCAATAATTTTCTCACCAAAGTTTGACTTAAAAAACCGTTCGCCATTATACGGAAGTCTTGAGAAAAGCAAGTTTCTCAAAGCACTAAAAAAACTAATACTTGTGTCGATATCAACAACTTTCATATTTAGTTTATCGATAATAGTTTTAGGAATTCTGCTAATATCTGCTTTATGTTTGGAAGTATTAAGAGCTAATAGAGTAACATTATTTCCGACATCTTTAAGATTTTGCGCCAATGACAAGGTTGCAATCGCCCCTCCATCTATTGGAGGATAAGGAACTTTAGGAGATAATATCAAAATATTCATTATACTTTAGATTTATTGGCTTTTCTAAAGAAATAGAAAAAGTTTTTAATTTTATTCAAGTAATTATCAGCATCAAACAGAGAAGAGTCTGTAGAAGCTTTGTATGTTAGCCAAATTCCTATTGGCAAAAGAAAAGCAGAAGCGATCCACATTCCCTGAAAGGCTGAAATAACACCTTCACGTGCAAATTTTTCACCGGTTATGGAAATAACGTGAAAAACAACAAAAAACAATACAGCAACAATCATTGGCAGGCCATACCCGCCTTTTCGGATTATTGCTCCCATTGGTGCACCTATTAGAAAAAGAACAATGCAGGCAAAAGAGAGAGTGAATTTTCTATGAAATTCAATTGTATATCTTGCAAGTCTTCTATCTCTAAACTTTATATCTTCGTGACCAAACCTAATACCATCAGTTTGACTTCTAATAATATTCTTAGCCTGGTTTATAATTAATTCTTTGGGCTGTGCTGCGAAGTTTTTATGAGCTAAATCCGAAATTGAATCTATATTAACAGACATTAAAACGCTTGAATCTGCCATTAAAAAATACTTCATCCTATCTTTATACTTTCGTTGTATTTCGCTTCTAGCAATAGATACCTGTCCGGTAAGAGAATCAATAAATATAACCAACTGATTCATGCTAAGCATTTGGAAGTTATTTCTAAATGCATCTTCATCCGTTCTGTTAAGGTCAAACCCACTTAAATCAAACCTTTTTATTTGCTCCTTAAAATATGTCCTCTGAAAAGGTTTTGCAGGATCTCTGGGGTTTTTGGTTTTCATATCTTTATAATTATATCCATTATATAATGTCATAACTAAATACCTTTTATCTGAAGTAGTTTTCATCTCAGCCCAATCTGCAACAGTAACATTAACGTTACCTCTTCTTTCACCATGATCGTAAATCATTACGCTTCTGAGAGTAGTACCATCGCTATCTTTTCCGTCTGCTTTGATAACATAGTTATCAATTCCTTTATAATAGACCCCTTCAAGAATATTAAAAGCAGGTCTTTGATGCCTTACATCATATAGAAGAGAACCCATTTTGAGGTTTGCAACCGGCAAAACATTGTTTGAGAAATAAAACGCTGCCAAAACAAAAAAACCGGAAATAATTACAAGTGGAAACATTATTTTTTTCAGAGAAATACCGGCAGATTTAAAAGCTACCAGCTCGTAGTTTTCTCCGAGTTTACCCATTGTCATTATAGAGGACAAAAGAATTGCTAGCGGCAATGCCATAGGCACAAAAGTTACAGCCGCATAAAATAACAATTCACCTACAATATACCATTCCAACCCTTTGCCAACCAAATCATCAATATACTTCCACAAAAACTGCATAAGAAGTATAAATAGAGAGATGAAAAATGTTGCAATAAAAGGTCCGAAATATGTTTTTGCTAATAGAATATGTAATTTTTTCACAATGCTAATCTAAAACAATTTAACTACTAAATCTAAATAATTACAAGCGGATAAAGATAAAAAAAATAAGTTATTTTTCTTTTAAAACAACGCGTCAATAATTAAAATACGACAATAATCTTAAAATATTTTAATTTTTTCAAATACAGTGCTACACGTATGTTTGTGCATTGCATTTTTCATATCTTTACAGTTCAAAATCAATGAATTAGCATAACAATTATTTCAATGAAGAATTATAAGTTATTAGTTTTTGTTGTTATATCGGTCATAATACTTAGTTCGTGTAATATATATCATATTAGTGTGCCCGAAGATAAAGCTTGTTTCCATTTTGAAATGGTTGAAATTGGTGGAATTAAGCAGGCAATTATGATTAAGGGAGACAATAAAAATAATCCTGTAATTTTATATCTACACGGTGGTCCAGGATTTCCCTTATTCCCTTTTGAACCCACAGAAACGATAATGAAACAACTTGAAAAAAACTATAATATAGTTTATTGGGAACAAAGAGGCACGGGAAAGTCATGGAGTCGTAGATTATCGTCTAAAAACATGAATGTGGAGCAGTTTGTTCAGGATACTAAAGAAGTAATTGAGTACACTCAGAAGATTACCGGGGTTGATAAAGTATTTATTTGGGGACATTCCTGGGGAAGCAGCATTGGTGCTTTGTTTGCATCGAGATATCCTGAGTACCTTCACGCATATATATCAACAGGTCAAAGCGTAAATCCACTAAAGAATGAACGCTTGTCTTATGAGTTTGTATATGATAAAGCTGTAAAGGAGAATCGACATTCCGTATTAAGACAATTGTCTAAAATTGATACAACTGCTGCAACTTACAAACTTGAAGATGCTTTATTGATTAGAAAATGGGTTTACAGATTTGGTGGAGTTGTAAGAAAAACCAATCAGGAAAAAACATATATTAATTATGAAGAGATCGCTGCAATACTCACAGCATCCGAATATTCCATTTTAGATAGGTTAAGTATGCTAATTTATCCCTATTATTCTGCTCAAAAGTTATGGAGTGAAATAAAAAATATTAACCTTATGGAACAAGCCAAAGAGATTGATGTTCCGGTATATTTCATTGTTGGCAGGTATGACTACATAGTATCTCATATTTTAGCAGAAAAGTATTTCAATATTTTAGATGCGCCTAGAGGTAAAGAGCTAATATGGTTTGAAAATTCGGCACATCGGCCATTTACTGAAGAAAGCGAAAAGTTTTTGGAGGTAATGAATAAGAAAATACTTATTGAAGTTTTAGCTAGGTCAAATTAGCCGAATAAATATTCTAATCAAGATTTGAATCTTTCAATAAGCTCATCAGTTGTAACAATTGTGAGAATGTTTTTGCCGCTTGGCGACATGTTTGGGACTTGGCATGCAAATAAATTATCAACCAGCGCATTCATTTCTACTTCAGTTAAATATTTCCCATGCTTTACAGAAAGTTTTTTAGCAATAGATCGGCATAAATTTGTATGAACATCTATTGTTAAGTCCGACTGATTTCTTTTATAATTCTCTAAAAGAGTCTCAACAAGTTCCGCAGTATTTTGATTTTCAGGAATATCAGCCGGAACAGCGTTTACTACAAATGTATTCTTGCTAAATTCAGAAATTTCAAAACCAATAGCTGTAATTTCCGCCATAATTTCTCTAATTAGTTCGGCATCAGATTCTATAAGCTTAACTTGCTCAGGGAATAACAAAGTTTGAGAAGATATTTTGCCTGTACTTGTGCATTTCAGGTATTTTTCGAACAATATTCTTTCATGAGCCAATTGCTGATCAATAATCATCATCCCTGATTTTACTGGACTTACAATAAACCTAGCCTGAATCTGAAGAAATTTGCTTCCTGAATATTTTTCTGAATTTTCAATATTAGTTTTTTCAAAATTTTGAAAACTCAACTCACTTTGTTCAACTTGGGTTATATTTGAAAATGAAGTTTTGCTGTCAGAAAAAATTTGCTCCCATTTTTCATGACTTACATGCTTAGTTAAATTTTTACCTGAAACATTTGATGGTTTGCCAATAGGATTATCGAATGGGTTATAATCGGGATTGACATTTATTTGTGGTGGTCTTATCTCTTTTGTCTTATCAATTACAATGTCGTCGAAGGCTGTTTCCCTTTCAAAATCAAGAGTAGGCGTAATATTATGCTGACCAAGTGCCCGTTTTGCAGATGCATAAAGAATTTGATAAATAAACCTTTCATCCTGGAATTTAATCTCTGTTTTTGTAGGATGAACATTTACATCTATCATGTCGGCATTAATATCCAAAAAAATAAAAAAAGATGGATGCAACCCTTCTGAAATTAGGTCTTTATATGCTTGCTCAATAGCATGGTTAAGATAGGCCGACTTAATAAATCTTTTATTTGTAAAGAAGAACTGCTCTCCCCTTTTTTTCTTTGAAAACTCTGGTTTACCAATAAACCCATAGACTTTAACTATCTGAGTTGATTCTTCAATTGGGACTAGTCTTTGGTTGTAATTGCTGCCGAAAATTCCGGATATTCTTTGTTTAAGATTACCGGCTTCCAGTTGTTGTACTAGTTCATTATTATGATAATAAGAAAACCCTATTTCTGGATAAGCAAGGGAAACTCTTAAAAACTCATTAAAAATATTGCCTTTTTCAATACTATCCGACTTAAGAAAATTACGCCTAGCAGGAGTATTATAAAATAAATTTTTTACGGAAATGCTTGTGCCCTTGGAGCACTGACAGGGCATTTGCGACTCAACGACTGAGCCTTCAACTATTATTTCTGTTCCAAGCTGGTCATCTTCCCTTTTTGACTTTAGCTCAACTCTTGCTATAGATGCAATAGATGCAAGAGCTTCTCCCCTGAAACCAAGAGTTTTTATTGAAAATAAATCGTCAGCATTTGTGATTTTTGATGTAGCATGTCTTTCAAAGCACATTCTTGCGTCAGTTTCAGACATTCCTATTCCGTCATCAACAACTTGAATCAGCGTTTTGCCGGCATCTTTAATTATTAACTTGATATTTGAGGCTTTTGCATCAATGCTATTTTCAAGCATTTCCTTAACGGCAGATGCAGGCCTTTGAATTACTTCGCCTGCAGCAATCTGATTAGCAACTGAATCTGGTAAAAGCTTAATTATATCTGACATTAACAGGCCAGTAGTTTAAATGTTATCTAAAAAAGATCCAGTAAGCTATCAAAACAAGAACCATAATAATAACTATAAGTCTGGTATTTGAAGTCTTTTTATCTCTGGCGCCGGAAGTTCTTTTCCATTTAGACTGCATCCTTCTTCTAAGAAGATCCTCATTATGAGTTCCGCCCTCTTCTTCCATAGAAGCTCTGTACCTCTCATTACGTTCCTCCTTTTTCTGATCGTAATAAACAGGTTTATAGTCGAACTTCTTATTTTTTGCAGTTTTAAAAAATGTTAGAGCCATTGTTAAGTTGTAAGTCGACAGTCGAAAGTTTGTTATATAAATACTTTATACCCTTATACCCTTATACCCTTATACCCTTATACCCGATACCTGATACCTGATACCTAATACCTGATACCTATACTATATTTCTTTTGTTTTAAAAACAGTAACGTATTGCTGTACAAGATAAAAGCCACCAAAGAAAACAGTGCTATAGAATAAATCTCCAAGTATTCCAGTATGGAAGAATGGGATAGCAGCTGCATAACATGCAACTAGCCCGGAAAAATTAGCAGGATAATATGGAGTAGCAATCCAAACTGCAAAATTTGTTATAATAAAAAACAAAGTAGAAGCAGCAATAGATGCAACTCCAACAGTATGAACTTTAATGTTATTTCTAAGATAATTGCCAAACAAAACGACAACTATAAAACTTGCATAAACCGGGATCATAAAACCGTGGAATCCGAGAATAAGGTCGCTAATAAACAATGCTACGATAGGGATTAAGAAAGAAAGCCATTTTTTCCCAAGATGCGCACCACCAAATAAAGCAATTGCTGCAATAGGAGTAAAATTAGGATAATGAGGAATTAGACGCATTATAGCAGCGAATAAAATAATACCTGCAACCAGCATAACTTTGGGTGTATAAATCTTCAAATTCATCGTTTTATTATTTAATTGATATTGCTTTAAATTGTTTCTTGTTTCAAACTACAAAAGTAAAAAATCATTTTCTATTTTAAACAATAAAGTTTCAGTTTTTGTTGAGTATGGAGATAAAAAAAAAGCCGCTCAGAAAAGCGGCTTTCCTTTATAAATATAAGTTGATTACTTAACAACTCTTGTGTAAGTAGCAACACCAGTATCAGTGATAAGGTCGCCACCATCAAGCCACTTAATAGTATAAGTGAAATTAATAAGATTTTTGTTTTCGCCATCATAAGTACCAGTACCTTGAACTAATTCGCCAGCACCAGCATTCCAGTTTGATGGAGTTTGAGTAGGAATAGTAATTACATCGCCATTAATTGTAGCTTCAACAACAATATTGAAATCGTTGAATCCTGTGATACGAATAACGTTGTATTCGCCAGCTTTTTGAGCAACAGTTACTTCATATTCAATAGTGCCGAATCCAGCAATTGCATCAGAAACGCCATAAGTTCCAGCAAGAAGATTACTTTTTACCCATACTGCTCTAGTTGCAGTTGCAGTTCCTAAAGTATAAGTTGCTGTGTACTCATCAACTTTATTTTTGTTATACTCTGGAGAGAAAGTAACAACAACATCTTCTGCTTTACCATTTTCAACAGTTACACCTGGATCAACAAATTCTTCTCCAAGGTCGAAAGCTATAGCAGCATCACCAACTAATGTAATAATAGGATCTTCAGTTTCACAGCTTGTAAACATTACAGCGCTAACTGCAGCAATTGCAAAAATTCCAAATAATTTTTTCATAGTAAATAAATTTTAGGTTAAAAACTCAATTTTGGTAAATTCTTTTATTGACGAACAAAGTTACTTAATTTTTCTTTAGTAACACAAATTTCAAATTATTTTTGTCAAAAACACCTAGTCATTGAAAAAAATATATAATTTTGCCATATGATTAACCCGTAAAAAAATAACTAGTTATGAAAAAAGTATTAGGATTATTTTTATTTGCATCAATTTTTGCTTTTGCTTCTTGCGGACCTAAGGCAGTTGAAGAAGAGCAAGTTGAAGAAAAACAAGAAGTTGTAATTGAAAAGCCAGTTGAAAAACCAGCTGAAAAACCTGAAGAAAAAGTAGAAGAGAAAAAAGAAGAAGAAACTTCTCGCACTAGAAGAGGTGAAGAAGACAAAACAGACACTCGCACAAGAAGAGGCGAAGCTGAAAAAGCAAAAGAAACTGACGAAGAAGGAAACGTTACTCGTCAAAGAAGAACTAACTAATCTTTATTTTCTTCAAAAAAAAGAGAGCTGAGTAATCAGCTCTCTTTTTTTTATATACAATAGTCGCATGTCAGATTTTTATACTCATCTGAATACTGATGTCTTAAGCCATTCTCTATTGCAATTTCATTAATTATAAATGAGTCCGTTTTCACCTTTGAACCGCAGATAATAATTCTGTGGACCTCCTTGTCTGGATTTGGTCGGATATTCCATTTTTCATTAACAAACAAGCCATTATTAATTAATATATTACTAACATCATTCTGCTGTTCAGATGGAAATATTAATAAAAACTTGCCATCTGATGAAATAATTTTGCATACTCCTGTTATTAAATCACAAAATGATAATGAATCTGAATGCCTTGCTGTATTTCGCTGATTTGAGTAGGGCTTTAGACTATTGTGAAAAAATGGAGGGTTGCAAACTATCAGATCATATTTCTTTTTTGTAAGTTTGGCAAACTCCTGAAATGAAGTTTTGAAAAGTCTAAATTTGTTACTCCACGGACTATTTTCAATATTTTCTTTAGCATCAGAATATGCTCTATTGTCAATCTCTACACAATCAATAATTGCATTTTGTTTTTGTGCAACCATTAATCCAATAAGACCACAACCTGTTCCAATATCAAGAACTTTTTGAGATTGAATATTCGCAGCAATAGCCCCTAACAATACACCATCTGTACCTATTTTCATTCCACAATTATGATCGGTCAGGGAAAATTGCTTAAATCGGAAAATATGTTTTGAATCAGAGTTACTCATCTTTACTGTATAGGTCGTCGGCCAAATACATGTCTATTAATCCCTCAGGAGCTTTATAGAAAATGGTTTTTGAATCTTTATCGACTGACACAAGGAAATTGTCATGAATGGGTAATAATATTTCTTTATGACCTGCAAAAACCTGAAAAATTGGAGTGCTTCCAACATCAATAATATCTTTAATCTCGCCAATAATTCCCTTATCCTTGTCGGAAACTTTAAACCCAATAACTTCATGAAAATAGAATTTATTACCGGTTAGCTTTGGTAAAAAAGATAGAGGAAGGTATAATTCAGATCCAACTAGCAATTCAGCTTGCTCTGCACTGTTGATATCCTGAAATTTGACAATTAGATTATTTTGTTTTGAATGCTTTTGTATTCTATCAATAAAAAATGGAATCAGTTTATTGTTTTTTTTAACAAAAACCGACTCCATTTCTAAATAATTTTCGGGCTCATCGGCATCAATAAAAAATATTACATCACCTTTATACCCAAAGAGCTTTGATACATAACCCAGCAAAAAACATTCACTAATTTCCATTTGAAAGTTATTTGTAAAGGTTATGAAAGAAGTCTACTCTTCCGCTTTTTCTTCAGCTGATACTTCAGTTGCTGGTGCTTCAGCAACAGGAGTTTCTTCAACTTGAGCTTCAACAACAGGAGTTTCTTCAACTTCTGATGCAGCGGCTTTTTCAGCTTTTAGATTTTTAGCAGCTTGCTTTTTTGCTATTTCTTCTGCGCGAGCTTCTTTAACTTTTTTTTCAGCTTCGATACGTTGTTTTGCTTCGTCTTTCTTAGCAAGTTCTTTATCTTTAATAGTTTGCTGAACTTTTCCTTCTTTATCTTGTAACCATTCCTGGAATTTAGCTTCTACCTGAGCTTCAGTAAGAGCGCCTTTTTTCATTCCTCTAATAAGGTGATCTTTTAGAAGAATTCCTTTGTGAGATAAAATTGATTTTGCTGTTTCTGAAGGTTGAGCACCAACCTGCAGCCAATAAAGGGAGCGGTCAAAATCAATATCAATTGTTGCAGGATTGGTCATTGGATTGTATGTGCCAAGCTTTTCAATAAACTTACCGTCACGAGGTGCACGACCATCTGCCACTACTAAATGGTAAAAAGGTTGTCCTTTTTTACCTTTTCTTTGCAATCTAATTCTTGTTGGCATTGAATTCTAATTTTAAAGTAAAACAATCATTTTTCAGGGGTGCAAATATCCGATATTTTTTTCACATAAAAAAGCATTTTGTAAAAAAGTATACCTAGAGTTTTTTTCGTTGAATAACGAATTGGTATTTCATCGAATAACATAGACATTCTTACGCTCTCATCATCGCATCATCGCATCATCACATTATCACATTATCACATTGGCATATTAATTTTTTCCTTAGCTTTGTTGTTCGACACTTAATCCTCAACAAATATGATAATTCCTGCTTTTGTCCAGAAAGACCAATACTTAATGCCCTACGCCAATGATATAGTAAGGAGGCTTAGAAAAGCGCATGATAAAGAGATGCAGTTGACCGGAGGAAAGGGAAATCTCAAGGATTTCGCAAATGGTCATCATTTCTACGGCCTACATAAAACAGAAACATCATGGGTACATAGAGAATGGGCACCAAGTGCAACTCAGTTGTATTTGCTTGGCGACTTCTGTAACTGGATTCCTGCTGATGAATTTGCATTTAAAAACATTGGTGGAGGAAACTGGAGTATTGAGCTGCCTCATTCTGTTTTAAAACATCTTGACCTCTACAAGATATATATGAAATGGCATGAAGGTGAAGGAGAAAGAATTCCTGCATGGGCTTGGAGAGTCGTTCAAGATCCGAATACATTTTTGTTTAGCGCACAGGTATACGATCCTATTGAAAGCTATGTATGGAAAAACCCTAACTCAAAAACCGAAGAGAATTTTGCGCCTTTAATTTATGAAGCTCACGTTGGAATGGCCAGCGAAGAATATAAGGTTGCCTCATGGAATGAGTTTAGAGAAAACATACTTCCATATATTCACAAAGCCGGTTATAATGTTATACAAATGATGGCAGTTCAGGAACATCCATTTTATGGATCGTTTGGATACCATGTTAGTAGCTTTTTTGCAGCCAGCAGTAAATATGGTACTCCTGATGATTTAAAAGCTCTAATTGATGAAGCTCACGGATTAGGAATAAAAGTTATAATGGATATTGTTCATTCTCACGCAGTTAAAAACGAAGTTGAAGGAATATCCAGATACGACGGAACATATTATCAGTTTTTCCATGATGGTCCGCGTGGAAATCACCCAGCATGGGATAGCAGATGCTTCGACTATAGCAAGGATGAGGTTTTACACTTTTTATTATCAAATTGCAAGTATTGGCTGGAGGAGTATAGATTTGACGGATTCCGTTTTGATGGAGTTACCAGCATGCTATATCACGACCATGGCTTAGGTACTGCTTTTATGGGTTATGATCAATATTTTAATTTCAATCAGGACGAAGATGCAATTGCTTATCTGATATTAGCAAATAAGCTAATTCACGAAGTAAATCCTGATGCAATGTCTATTGCTGAAGAAATGAGTGGAATGCCAGGACTGGCGACTCCTCAGAGCATGGGAGGATTTGGTTTCGATTATAGACTTGCAATGGGTATTCCGGATTTTTGGATTAAAACCATAAAGGAGAAAAAAGTTGAATTTTGGCATGTTGGTGATATGTTTTATAATCTCTCTAACAAAAGAGCAGATGAAAAAACGGTTCATTACGCAGAATCACACGACCAAGCTCTTGTTGGAGATAAAACTATCATATTCTGGCTAATGGATAAGGAAATGTATTATGACATGAGTATCAATAGGCCAAATATTATTGTTGATAGCGGTATTGCTCTGCATAAAATGATTAAGTTAATTACTATTGCCACTGCAGGAAACGGATATCTTAATTTTATGGGAAATGAATTCGGACATCCTGAATGGATTGACTTCCCTGGTCAACATAATAATTGGTCGTACCACTATGCTAGAAGACAATGGAGTTTGAGATCTAATCCTGATCTTAAATATAAATATCTTGCTGCATTTGATGAAGATATGATTTATTATATGAAAGAATATGACGTTTTAAAACACCAAGATTTATTTGCGCATGTTCAGAATATAGATGATCAGGTCTTGGTTTTTTCAAGGGCGGGATTATTATTCATATTCAATTTCAGTCCTTTTAGGTCGTACACTGATTATCTCATTAATGTTCCTAAAGGAAGGTACAGAATTTTACTAAACTCTGACAAAAGCGAGTACGGAGGATTTGACAGAGTTGATAATGAATATAAATTTGTTAGCTCTCCAATTGGAAAAGGCAGCAAGGAGCACGGAATAATGTTATATATACCTGCTCAAACTGCAATTGTATTAAAGATTGAAGATTGAGGTTAAGATTGAGAAATACTACAAACTAATAACAATAGAATAATGACAAAAGATATTAAATTAACAAGGACAATAAAAGCCACTCCGGAGGAGGTTTACATTGCTTTAACCAATCCATTTTCAATAGAATTATGGACGGGCGAGCCTGCAGTAATGAGCACAGAAGTTGGATCGGAGTTTTCTATACTTGACGGTGAGATTTCCGGACTAAATATGGAATTCAAGGAAAATGAATTGATAAAACAGTTGTGGTATTTTGGAGAAGATGTTGAAAACTCAATTGTAACAATTGCTTTAGAGCCTGAAAAAAACCACACTAAAGTATTTATTGAGCATAAAAACATTCCCCTTGAAGCGTACGAAAACATGCTGGAAGGCTGGAAAGAATACTATTTGGGAGCTCTAAAAACCTTCTTCGAACTAAAAGACTCAGAAGACTAGCAACTGACTAACGACTGTCGACTATAGACTATAGACTTACTTTACACATTAAACCTAATATTCAGAATATCTGCGTCTTTCACGATATAGGTTTTGCCTTCAATGAAATATTTACCTGCATTTTTGCAAGCCTGCTCAGAGCCTAATTGCTTAAGGTCGTCGAATTTCATTACTTCAGCCCTGATAAAACCCCTTTCAAGATCGCTGTGAATAACTCCTGCAGCCTGAGGAGCTGTCATGCCTTCACGAATAGTCCATGCCCTGACCTCTTTTGGGCCGGCAGTGAAGAATGTCTTTAAATTTAATAATTCATATGCTGCCCTAACGAGTTTATTAACTCCCGGCTCTTCCAATCCTAGGTCACTCAAAAAAGCTTTTCTATCTTGTGGGTCTTCCAACTCCGCAATGTCTGATTCAGATTGTGCTGCGATTACCAATATTTTGGCATTTTCAGATGATAATGCATCAATTACTTTATTACTGTATTTATTACCTGAAGCTGCTGAAGCTTCATCAACATTACAGACATATAAAACAGGCTTAACAGATAAGAAAAAACAGTCGTCAATATATTTCTGAAATTTATCCTCAGTTTGATAAGTCCTAGCAGGCTCTCCGTTTTCAAAATGTTCTTTTAGTTTTCCCAATACCTCCATTTCAATTTTAGCATCCTTATCTCCCACCTTTATAAGCTTTTCTACCTTTTGCATTTTCTTCTCTAATGTTTCCAAATCTTTCGCAACAAGCTCAAGGTCAATATTTTCCTTATCTCTTACAGGGTCAACACTACCATCAACATGAGGAACTACATCGCTGTCAAAACATCTTAGCACATGAATAATTGCATCTGTTTGCCTTATATCTGCTAAAAACTGATTACCTGCTTTGATCTGATTAGTGCTTTTCGTAAGACCTGGTATATCTACTATTTCAACAGTTGTATGAACAGTTTTTGCTGGTTTTATAAGTTCAACGAGAGTATCGAGCCTTGGATCAGGAACCTCAATTTGTCCAAGATGAGTAGTTTTTGCGCTATCTTCCTGAATTCTAGTTTTTGCAATACAATTAAAAAGAGTGGTTTTACCAGTTCCAGTTAAACCTATTATTCCGCATTTTAAAGCCATATATGTTTATTTTTTGAGCCGCAAAAGTAATAAATTGATTTGTAAGATTTATAAGATTTGTATTATTTGTATTATTGAAGGAATTGGGAAATAAAAACTACAGTTTTCAGAAAAAATTCAAGGCAAAACGATGTTTTTACTGTTCTTTTTTTCTTGATAAAAAAAGAACAGTAAAAATCAAGGCTTCGGATTTTTACCGACTAGCTAAAACTGTTTTTAAACTACCTTTCCTAATTTCAACGGGATCTTTCGCCTGCGGTTCAGGAACTCGATGTTCGGCGCTCCGACCGAGATGAATTTCTAACCTCTTCCGGAAGCTGGAAGTTCCTTCGGAAGCTTCCAGTTCCTCCGACCGAAAGGAATTTCCAGCTTCCGTAGGAACTGGAAACTTCCGGAGTCTTATGGCTTCGGTTGCCTGGCCTGTCCACGGCGATAACTAATTTGTTCCCGTACAAATGTAGAGACGCGAGGCATCGCGTCTCTACAGGTCCCATGTAAAAATCTAGGGCCATTTTTTAATTTTAAATCTTTTTGAATCTTCAATCTTTTCAATCCACACAATCCATACAATCTTAACTCCGTAGGAGTTCAACCTCAATAGCCGGATAATTGCACGAAAGCAAAGCGCTGCGCTACGCAGTTTATTAATTGATGAAATGTTTGTTGGCAGCGCAATGGAGAAGAGGTTTGATGTAAAGACATGCCTTCCCGGCATGTCTCCAATTTTTTTATTAAGAAACATATGTAGAGACGCGCCTGGATAGGCGCGTCTCATATAGCAATGCCTGATTATTGGTGGTTTTTCCCAATATTGGGAAGGTGGTTTTGGGGTTGGGGTGGATGGTGCACCGACATGCAAAACACTATCTGTTTTTATTTTAGAGTTTAAAATAACTAATCGTTGAGAAAGATTTTTATTTTGCCAACTTGATTCAACCCAAAAAATTATATGGTCATTGTCTAAAAACAAAATGCCAGGCCAGCTAATATTATCATCTTCTGCATAAAAAATGGTATCTCTTATGTTATTGTATGTATTACTTACTAGAGTTTTTAGTTATATTAAAGGCTTGTTTGAAACAAAATCTGCTAAATCTTGAACATTTTCAAAATCAACATCAGTTATAATATTACATGTTAAAATGCTATCAATATCAAAACTCTGAGTAAACTGATCTCTATTATTAACATGGCGGCAACTAGTAAACAGTATCGTTAAAATAATAATTAATTTAAACCTGCTCATATATTTTCTTTTAAAAAAATTAATCAATTCTTCCAGCTTCATTTAGCTTTTTTATTGCTTCATCCTTTGCCTGTTTTAATTTTAAGTAATCACCACCAAATTCATTGAAAAACTTTTCATTCGTTACATTACCGTAATTCTTATTTTCTGGATTAATTTGGGTTCCCTCAATGTCAATAGCATCCACATGTAAATGTGCAGCTTTTGATCCTGTTCCTGTATTCCCTGTTTTACCCAAAGGTTGTCCTTCTAGCACACTTGAGCCAACTTCTAATTCAGAAGATGTTTCATTTATATGCCTAAAGGTAACTTTGTCACCTCCTTCATATTCAACAGTGATGAAATTACCTCCTTTTGGCGTTTCACCTATTTCTATAACGGTTCCGTCACCTAATGAATAAAATGTTGTGTTCTCGGCAGCTCTATAATCAATCCCTATATGTGGATTAGATGCACCTTCTGGTCTATCAGTACATAAGTATGGAGATGTTCTAACAACAGTGTTTTTCAAACCCCATCCACGATCTTTACGATCATTTACATTAATGGCAGTTGTTCCTGAAAGAGGCCACTCTATTCTACCATCAGGGTCAATAAATCTTATAGGGTTATTAAAACCATACCTGTATGGTGTCCAACTATAGGCATGCTCCGCCAACGGATCAATCACATGCCACCTTCCAATTTCCGCATCATAGAACCGTACCCCGTAATCATACCAATCCAAACCAAAATCGCTTTGAAGCTCTTTGCCGTTGTAAAGGTAGCGGTTTGCAGTGGAACCTCCCATAATGCCTCCGAAGTGGCTTAGGTCGGCTATTGTCATGCCGAAGGGGTAGTAACTTACATCTTGGGTTACTGTATAATCACTTCCTTCATTTGTTGTTAAGGCTATACTGGTGTTGCCAAGGTGATCTTTTAAATGAAACTCCAATGTGGATATAGCCATTTTTTCAAGAAAAATTCTGCCGTGCGGGATATTTACCCATGCCAAAGCATCGCCATTTAGCACAAATTGCCCTGCATATCGGGAGTTTTTCCCAATACGCCCATCTTCAACAAGTTGTTGACTCAACTTTCTGCCTGATGCTGTGTAGGTGTATTCTATCATTTGTACTAATCTGGAGCTGCTATTATCTTCAGGAATTATTACAATTTCCGAAGGTAAATTTAAGAATATCTTCTTACTTTTTTGTCATTGCCACAAAAAAATAAACACAAAACAAAATATTCTTCTTACTTTTTTCTTGAAAAAAAAGAAATAAAAAATCAAGGCAAAACGATATTTTCCCTGTTCTTTTTTTCTTGATAAAAAAAGAACCAAAAAAATCAAGGCTTCGGATTTTTACCGACTAGCCTAAGCTCACTTCGCTTGAAAATCTCTCTTACTTTTTGTCTTAGAAACAAAAAGTAAGCAAAAAGTTCAAGGCAAAACGATTCCTTCCCGCTCTTGAAAAACTCCTGAAATCCAAGGCAAAGCAGGCAAGCCTCTTTGCCGGATTTCATGTCGTTTTTCAATTCACCCTCCGCCGCCTCCGCGTTTTGCCGGACCTGCGCACTGCACTATACTGGCATGGATGATTTGAAAAACTCAAGGTCTGTTAATCTTCCATCTTAAAAATCTTACGAATCTTCAATCTTATGAATCTTTTCAATCTGCACAATCCTTACAATCTTTTAATGTTAAATGGGAGAACTCGTTGTTATAAAGCACCAACCCCTTGTATTGGCCGGGCTTGACCGGCCATAAAACACCACCGGATGCAACTGAAGCGACAGGGCTTGACCTGTCGCCATTGTTCCAATGCCTGATTATTGGTGGTTTTTTCCAATATTGGGAAGGGAAATTTTGGTTTATGGGTGGAAGGTTTAGCGAAAATTCCAAAAGATTTCTGAAAATTAAGTAAAATATGCACTAAAAAGAGTAAAATGCTATATTCGTCTGTTATGTTCCATATTCGCAATATATACTTGTAACACCTTGATAATCTTCATGTAGATAAGGAATCTCACTCCGCCAAATTTAAAAAACAAAAACTGTCAAACTATTTAAAGAATATCTTATCACCCTAACTGTAACACCACTTGTAACACATTATATAAGATTTATAAAATTGATAAGATGTATTTTATTATTTTTGCCCACATAATATTAAAACTTATTAAAAATGGCAGATATAGCTAAACTAAATAATATTGCAACACAAGTAAGACGTGATATTTTAAGAATGATACATGCTGTTCAATCAGGTCATCCGGGCGCAGCTCTTGGTTGTGCAGATTTTATTACAGCAATGTATTTTGAAATATTAAAACATAATCCAAAAAGTTTCAGCATGGATGGAAATGGTGAGGATATTTTCTTTCTATCAAATGGTCATTTATCAGCAGTATGGTATAGTGTTCTCGCAAGAAGTGGATATTTTGATGTTAAAGAACTGTCTACATTCAGAAAAATTAACTCAAGACTACAAGGTCATCCTGCAACAGAAGAAGGACTTGAGGGCATTAGAATAGCCAGTGGCTCGCTTGGTCAAGGATTAAGTGTTGCTTGCGGAGCTGCATTAACGAAAAAGCTAAATAAAGATAATAATCTGGTTTATTGTTTAATGGGTGATGGAGAAATACAGGAAGGTCAAATTTGGGAAGCCGCTATGTTTGCAGCAGGAAGAAAAATTGATAACCTGATTGGAATTATTGATTATAACGGACAGCAAATAGATGGTCCTGTAGATGAAGTAATGCCTCTGCTTGACCTTAGGGCAAAATGGGAAGCCTTTGGTTGGTTAGTATTAGAAATGGACGGCAATAAAATGGAGAGCATATTGGAAACTATGCCAAAAGCTAAATCTCTATGCGGAAACAACAAACCTGTCGTTATTCTGATGAAAACAGAAATGGGTTATGGTGTTGACTTTATGATGGGAACTCACAAATGGCATGGCTCACCGCCAAATGATGAGCAATTAGCAAAAGCAATGTCTAATTTCGCAGAAACACTAGGCGACTATTAATTTTTCTAAGTAACCAGAATATTATTATATCGTATACGTTATTGATTAAACCATAATACCTGAAAATTGAGGAAAGTAATACATAATGCTTTGTTTATTCTGTTGTTGTTTTTTGGGACTTTTACCCTTAGCGGACAAAAACCTCAGGAACCTGAACAACAACCTCCATTAACAAGAATTTTATTTGTATTTGATGCTTCTCAGAGTATGTTTGCAAGATGGCAAAGCGATATGAGAATAACTATTGCCAGAAATTTGCTATCTGAGTTATTAGATAGTCTTGAAAATGTAAAGAATATTGAGTTAGCCTTAAGAGTTTACGGACATCAGAAAAAGTTTCCTCCTCAAGACTGTGATGATACAAAACTGGAAGTGCCTTTTGCCCCTAATAATGCTGCTAAAATAAGACACAGGCTTAAAACAATTACCCCAAGAGGTACTACACCCATTGCTATGTCGTTGGAAGCATCGAGGCATGATTTTCCACCTTGCAAGGATTGTCGTAATATTATTGTTTTAATGACTGATGGTATTGAAGAATGCGGAGGTGATCCATGCGTTGTTTCAAGGGCTCTTCAGAAAGATGGAATAGTATTAAAGCCATTTGTTATAGGAATAGGACGAGATTTTCGCTCAGACTTTGATTGTGTTGGACAATACTTTGATGCAACAAGTGAACATGAATTCAGAGAAAGTTTAAAGGTTGTTATTTCTCAGGCACTTGACAATACAACGGGTCAGGTAAATTTGCTCGACATTAATCGAAAACCGACAGAAACCAACGTACCGATTACATTCTACGATAATCTAAGTGGCAAGATTCTTAAAAATGTTGTTCATACGTTAAACGTAAGGGGAAATCCAGACACTCTTTATTATTTCGACCCTTTGATAACTTACGATATGGCAGTCCACACTATCCCTCCGGTAAAAGTAGAAAAGATAAAAGTTACACCAGGAAAACACAATATTATCGCGGCTGATGTTCCGCAGGGAAGCTTAAGCCTTTCAGTCGGAGGTCGTACACCCATGAATTATTCTGTAATTGTAAGGCAATCAGGCAAAATGGAGACTTTAACTGTTCAAAAATTCAATGAAACAGTAAAGTATTTAATTGGAAACTATGATATTGAAATACTTTCTATGCCTCGTATTATTGTCAAAAATGTTGAGATAAAACAAAGCCATAATACAAAAGTTGAAATACCAGGTCCGGGTATTGCTGTAATAAGACTACCTTCTCCCGGATTCGGAAAGTTATTTGAGGAAAAAGGTAATGAATTAATTGAAGTATATAATCTTAGAGATGGAGTTCTTAACGAAACGTTATATCTACAACCAGGCAGATATAGAGTTGTATTCAGATCAAGAGCCTCAACAAGTACTGTATTTTCGTTGGAAAGGAGTTTTTCTATAGACTCAGGCAGTACTACAACTGTTACGTTCAATTAAAGGTTATCAGAATCGACCCTAATTAAAACTTTACTATGTCTGTATATAATAATTCAAATCCACAAAAATTCTTTTTCAAGCATTGGACAAGAAAGAGTTATTCAATATTCAACAGTCTTTCCAAAACAATACATATTGGAGTTCTTTTATATACTTTTTCAATACTATGCCAACCCTTAGTTGCTCAAGACAGCATCCAGAATAAAGAAATTACAGATGAAATAAAAGAAGAAGAATTGGATGAGGTTGTAATTAGTGCATCAAAAGCACCAGTTTTGCAATCAGAACTTATGAGAGTTGTACAGGTTATTACTCGCAAAGAAATTGAACATTCGCCCGCTCAGAACATTGCAGACATTTTAGAATATGCCAGAGGTATTGATATTAGGAACAGAGGTGGATTTGGGGTTCAGGCAGATGTATCCATAAGAGGTGGAACATTTGACCAGACATTGCTTCTTCTAAACGGTGTAAACATATCTGACCCACAAACCGGCCATCATAATTTAAATCTTGCAATAGACATTAGCTGCATCGAAAGAATTGAAATCTTACAAGGATCCGGGGCGAGAATATTTGGTCCAAATGCATTTAACGGAGCTATTAATATAATTACAATAACTCCGCAAGGTAACTTTATAAATGCGGATTTGTCGGGAGGGCATTATGGTTATTATTCTGCAGCATTATCTAGTGGATTTAGCATTGCAACTACCTCACATTTCCTATCAGTTTCAGGAAAAGCATCGGATGGATTTGTAGAAAATACAGATTTCAAAAACAACAATGTATATTACAGAACAAAAATACCTTTATTAGAGGGCAGCGTTGACTTACAAGCAGGCTATAACGAAAAAGCTTTCGGTGCAAATTCGTTTTATTCTCCGAGATTCCCAAATCAATTCGAAGAAACCCAAACTCTATTTGCATCTATGAAGTGGATTCCACAGGGAAAAATAAACTTGAAGCCAATTGTTTATTTCAGAAGACATTATGATAGATTTGAACTATTTCGCAGTAATGCACCGGCATGGTATAATAACCATAACCATCATTTAAGCAATGTTTATGGAGCATCATTAACATACATGCATACAGCAAAAATAGGGATAACAATCATAGGCCTAGATTACAGATTTGAGGATATTTATTCTAATGTTTTAGGTTATGAAACAAACAAGCCTAAGCAAGTAAAAGGCTATGATGCATTATATTCCAAATATTACAGTCGACAAGGGATAAGCCTAATGGCAGAGCAAAACTTATATTTGGGCAATTATTCCATTTCAGGGGGGCTACTTACATATTATAATAGCAGTTTAGAAAAACTGAGTTTTTTCCCGGGTTTAGACTTAGGCTACAATATCAATGAGAAACAACGCATATTTGCATCAATTTCCAAAACGCTAAGATTACCTACATTTACAGATTTATTTTATACAGGACCAACCAACATCAGTAATCCAGACCTTGCACCCGAGGAAGCAATATCACTGGAGGCCGGAATAAAAAACAATCATAAATTTATTAGCATAGAGATAAGCGGATATAGGCGTTGGGGTAAAAACATGATTGATTGGGTAAAGTATGAAGGAGATGAAAAGTGGCAAAGCATGAATCACACCAAAGTTGATTTATCAGGTTTTGAGGTTTACTTTAATAAGCCTTTAAAACTATTCTCAAATAGAGAATTTACAACTATGAGCTTAAGTTATGCTTTTGTATATGCCGACAAGAACAGTAATCAGATGGTTTCAAATTACGTTTTAGATTACTTGAAACACAAGTTAGATATTTCATTAACAATTCCAATATTTTCTAGCGGAGGCATAAGTTATAAGACAAGCTATCAACATAGATCAGGTTCGTACATGCATTACGAGAATGGAGTTAGTACAAATATTACTGAATTTGAACCTTTTTGGCTAGCAGATATTAAGGCATTTTATAAAATAAAGCAGTTTAAAATATACACTGAGGTATCAAATCTTTTTAATGTCGAAATCATAGACATTGCCAATGTTCCACAACCGGGAAGATGGGTGAAAATAGGCATTACATATTCATATCCAACCAAATTATAAATATTTGTTTAAATCAGTAAAACACTGATATTTTAAACACATCTTAAATCTACATTTGTCGCTGCGTTTTGATTATTAAGCAACAAAACTACTTCAATAGTCCCAATCAAGGAAAATTAATTTTCACTACTGAACGACTAAAAAAAATAGGGGTTAATCCCCGAAGGTTTCACCCCATGTTGTAAGTTTGCTTTGCGAACAACAAACAACATGAGCAAAAATACGGAAATAAAATTTGTCGGACAGCCGATTTTCAAACAAGTAATAAGTCTTATTGATGCGATTGGTATCAAAA
>JAGXRQ010000003.1 GCA_018335675.1 Bacteroidota bacterium
AGGTGCTAATGAAAATATAAATGGGCTTATCAGGCAATACTTTCCTAAAGGGTCTTCTTTTGAAAATATTACTAATCAACAAATTCAATATGTTCAACACAAGTTAAATAACAGACCAAGAAAAAAATTGGGGTTCTTATCACCAATTGAGTTTTTATCATTAAATTTGATTAAACAAAAAGTTGCATTTGTGACTTGAATTCAGCCATTAAAAAACCCTGTAAGTATGATTTACAGGGTTTTAGCTAGTAGCGGGGGAAGGATTCGAACCTACGACCTTCGGGTTATGAGCCCGACGAGCTACCTCTGCTCCACCCCGCAGTGTGTTTTGAGGGTGCAAATATACACAATTATTATGTACTTGGTAATGTTTTTAAATATTTTTTTAAATCAAAAAGGCCATAACTTTAAAATCATACATAAATGATTGTAATTTACTATCTTTGCAGCGATTATATTTTGATAGCTACATAATGAAAAAATCTATTTTTTCCTTTCATAGAAAAATTTCGGCATTTATTATTGTTTTACTTGCAGCTCTGGTGTTTTTTGCTTGCAATAAAGACGATCCGGAATATCAGGCTCAAATTGATAGAGAGATTATTCTGAAATATATAGCAGATAACGATCTTGAAGCAAGTGAAGTTGATGATACCGGTATTTTTTATGTCATTTCTAAACAGGGAAGTGGCGGTTATCCTACAATAGAATCGAGTGTGCATCTCATTAGCATGGGGTTTTATTTTGATAAAGATGATAATATATTAATATTTCAACCTTTAGCTTCTCAGTTATATGTTCTTAAAAGACAAATACTTGGATGGCAATATGGTATCCCAATGTTTAATCGTGGAGCAAAAGGGATGTTGCTAATACCATCAGCATATGGATATGGACCAAATCCCTATTATTCGGGCATTCCGCCAAATCAGGTGCTGTTTTTTGATATAGAATTAATAGATTTCCAATAATTCCGGATTGTATTGTTTAACTTATTAACTTTGCACCACAAAACAATTTAACAAATGGCAAGCATAAAAGACCTTAAAAAGGATATTAATTTCCTTACAAATGAAGTTATTGAAACATGTATAATTAAATTGTCCTTTAATCCGGGCATAGATAATAAAAGAATGTTTGATATTATAGATGAATTTGTCGAATATCGAAATCAAACAATTTATAAAATCAACAATCCTGAAAAACTTAACGGAAACAAGAAAGAAGCTTTAAAGGCCTATTATAATGAACTAATGGAAGCATTTATCGCCAAAGTAAATCAGGCTTTTGAGAAAATTAATAGTATACAGGAGCAACCTTCTAAATAGTTTTTTAGATTTTGCGCAGGATTTTGTTTTAATCTCCCTTGTTATTTTCGTCTATAATTGGGCTATACGCCTTTTAATATAATTGCAAATCAATATTATTTGTTGGTTTGTTATATTTATGTTTTTATAACACATTAATCATGAACAGAAAAGGAAACGATAAGGATAGAAGAACTGGTGATAAAAAGAAAAGTTTTTCTTCTTCCAGATCAACCAAATATAAAAAATCCGAGAGTAAAGAAAGGTCTGATAATTCTAGATCTTTCGATGACAAAAAGAAGCCTTTTAGAAAAGACAAAGAGGATAAGCCTTTTAGTAGAGGGGGCGATAAACGTCCGAGCCGTAGATTTGGAGAAGAAAAGCCGGCATCAAGTGAAGGTTTCAGAAGACCCTTTAAAAAAGATGGTGAAGACAAACCCTTTAGCAGAGGCGGCGATAAGCGTCCGGCCCGTAAATTTGGTGAAGAAAAACCAACATCCAGCGAAGGTTTTAGAAGGCCTTATAAAAAAGATGGTGAAGACAAACCCTTTAGCAGAGGTGGCGATAAACGTCCGAGCCGTAAATTTGGCGAAGAAAAGCCAGCATCAAGTGAAGGTTTCAGAAGACCTTTTAAAAAAGATGGTGAAGACAAACCCTTTAGCAGAGGCGGTGATAAACGTCCTACCCGCAAATTTGGTGAAAGTAAGCCGGCATCCAGCGAAGGCTTCAGAAGGCCTTATAAAAAAGATGGTGAAGACAAACCCTTTAGCAGAGGCGGCGATAAGCGTCCTACCCGTAAATTTGGTGAAAGTAAACCAACATCCAGCGAAGGCTTCAGAAAACCATACAAAAAAGATGGTGAAGAAAAGTCTTTTAGCTCAGGTGGCGATAGCCGCCCTAAAAGAAAATTCGGAGAAGAAAAGCCTTTTAAAAGCGATGGTGTAAGAAGACCATACAAAAGTGATAGTGACAATTCAACCGGTAGTAGAGAAGAAAGACCATTTAAACGAAGCTCTGAAAAATCCTCTTCATATAGAGATGAGAAAAAGCCCGGCTTTTCAAAGTATCCAAAAACTTATGATAAACCCGAACGCAAAAAAAGTTATACTAAATTTGAAGATTCAGATGGTGTAATGAGGTTGAATAAATATATCGCTAATTCAGGCATTTGTTCTCGCCGTGAAGCAGATAATTTAATTAAGATAGGTGCAATAAGTGTAAATGGGAAGGTAGTTACTGAATTAGGTATTAAAGTTAACCCGGGCGATGTTGTTTTATATGGTGATCAAAGACTTAATGCAGAGAAAAAAGTATACGTGCTCCTTAACAAACCTAAAGATTATATTACTACGTCTGACGACCCTCAGGGAAGAAAAAACGTTTTAATGCTTGTTGAAAAAGCTTGTAAAGAAAGAATTTATCCGGTTGGCAGGCTTGATAGGAATACAACAGGAGTATTATTGTTTACCAATGATGGAGAACTTGCTAAAAAACTTACACATCCAAAGTATGGCGTAACTAAATTATATCATGTTACTCTTGATAAGAATGTCACAAAAGCTGACATTACAAAAATTTCTAATGGGATTGAACTTGAAGATGGATTTGTTAAGGCCGACAGTATATCTTATGTGGAAGATGGAGTTAATAAAAAAGAAATTGGCATCGAAATTCACTCAGGTCAAAACAGAGTGGTCAGAAGAATATTCGAGTCGCTTGGATACAAAGTTATGAAGCTTGACAGGGTTTCATTTGCAGGACTAACAAAGAAAGACATGCCACGTGGAAAGTGGAGATTCCTTTCTGAAAAAGAGGTCGGGTTTTTGAAAATGCTCAAGTAAATAATGAAAAAAGGCTGTTTAGATTTCTAAACAGCCTTTTTTTATTGTCTTAATTGTTTTGTTTCTTGTGGTACCACCCGGAATCGAACCAGGGACACACGGATTTTCAGTCCGTTGCTCTACCTACTGAGCTATGGTACCTTTTTTTGCGGTGCAAAGATAGTTAAACTTATTAATTTGGCAACTTTATTGCTGATTTTTTTTAAGTTTTTCGCTAATGTGTCTGTAAAACAATTAGTTAAATTAAGAGATATTGTGATATTTCTTTCGAGCTTTTTAATTACTTTTGACCCCTTATTAAAATTATGATTAAGCTTATATGAATTTTACTGTAGATATTGGCAACTCTTTAATAAAAATCTCCGGATTTGAAGGTTCTAATATGGTTTTACATAAAGTTTTTGAGTCAAGTAAAATTGATGAAGCAAGGTTATTCTTTTTTAATAAGTTGAATTTAAAAAATGCTAATGCGATAATATCTTCTGTTCAAAATCAAGTCTTTATCGAAAATAACTCCATAGGTAAGGATGTAAATATCATCAATTTCTCTTATAAAACTCCTACTCCCTTAAATTTAAAATATGAGAGTCTCGAAACACTTGGCACGGACAGGCTTGCTGCTGCAGTGGGAGGAAGTTTTTTATTCCTTGGCAATGAAGTTCTTGTTGTAAATGCTGGCACTTGCATAACCTATGAATTCATTGATAAAGATAAAAATTATTTGGGAGGGGCAATTTCTCCCGGATTAATGATGAGATTTAAAGCATTGAATACTTTTACAGGGAAATTGCCGTTAATTACTCAATCAACTGTGAAACCAAATATTACCGGCACCAATACTGTTGAGTGTCTTAGCTCCGGAGTGATTAATGGAATATGCTTTGAAATTGACAGTATGATTGATAGTTATTGCAAGTCTTATCCGGAAATTAAAATTGTTTTTAGTGGGGGGGACGTATTTTATTTTGACAAAATGTTAAAAAGTAAGATATTTGCAACCGAAAATCTGGTGTCTTACGGATTAAACCAAATACTTTTATATAATGCACAGAAATTTTAGCCTTAAATATCCTGCTGTAATAATAGCATTGTTAATGTCAGTTGCTGTTTTTGTAAATAATCTTGCAGCTCAAACTCGAATAAGTTCTCCATATTCTATTTATGGTTTAGGTGAAATTTATTTCAATAATAACTTTGGAACTCTTGGAATGGGTGGAGTGTCTTTAGGATTGCAAAGCAACACCTCCGTAAATTATATTAATCCGGCCTCTTATGTGGCTGTTGATTCGAATTCTTTTGTTTTTGAATCTATTGTATTTTCTCATTTCTATGGGCAAAATACTCCCGAACAAAAGCAGTTTACTAATTATACTTCACTCGGTAATTTGTCTTTTGCATTTCCTGTATATAAATGGTGGGCTTCTGCTTTTGGATTAATGCCTTACAGTGCAACCGGATATAAAGTCGTTGACCAAATCGAATATGACAACATTGGAATGGTTAATTATACTTATGAAGGACAAGGAGGAATTCATCAGATCTTTTGGGGAAATGGATTTAAAATTGGGAAAGGATTATCTCTTGGTATTAATACATCTTACCTGTTTGGAAATTATAAAGACATTTCTACTGTGAGCTCCGATTCTGCCAACTTCTACGTATCAAATCAACACCGTGCTGTTACCGTTAACGGGGTTATGTTTAATATAGGTGCGCAATATAAAACAAGCTTGCCCTCAAATAGAGAGCTAATTATTGGAGTAGCAGGGGGAAATAATACTGCATTGCATTCCGATGAAGCCCTTGTGCAAAGGATTTATTTGCCTGGATTTACCGTTCCTGATACAGTTCTGAATTATGTTAATGAACAAGGTAAAATTGTTATACCGGCTTATTATGCACTAGGATTTACATTGAAAATCAATAAAAACTGGATGGCTGGGGCCGATTTCTACAATCAAAATTGGCAAACTTTTAAGTTTTTTAATCAGGCTCTAAATCTAAATAATTCATATCAAATTGGCCTTGGAACCCAATATATTCCAGACTCAGACATAGGTGTCGATTTTCTTACAAGAATGAAATATACAGCTGGCCTTAGGTATAAACAAACATATATTTTCCATAATAATAATTCAGTAAACGAAATTGGCATAGGGTTTGGACTTAGCTTCAGACTTAGAAGAAATCTTTCAGGAATGACTCTGGGCTTCGAATGGGCAAATAGAGGAAGTGTTGAAAATAATAACTTGAGAGAAGATCTTTACAGATTCAATATAGGAGTTAATATTCATGAAAGATGGTTTATTAGGAGTAAATTCTACTAGGAAATAATAGTTTTAATGATAATTTTTAAATATTTTTTGAATAATGAAAGCAACAAAAGTTTTATTTGGTTTAGTTTTAGGCATATCACTATTCGCTATCTCAGCAAATGGAAGTAATCCATCAAACAACAAACCCAAGAAAGATGATACAAAAAGCGTTTTTGGTGAGGATAGTGTAACCTGTGTGAGAAATCTTTCTATATATTTTGAGTATTTCCGCCAACGCAATTATGCTATGGCAGTAGAGCCATGGAGATGGGTATATTTAAACTGTCCTGCAGCAAGGCAAAATACATTCATTCACGGGGCCACATTATTTAAGTATTTACATGGTTTGGAAAATGATCCTATCAGGCGTGAAGCCTACGTAGATTCGTTAATGACTCTATACGATCAAAGAATAAAATACTTCGGTAGAGAAGGCGAAGTCCTTGGTAGAAAGGCTGTCGATCTTTATACATACAGACCAAACAGTATTGTTGAAATATTTGAGATTACAGAGAAGTCTATTGGTATTGACGGTAACGAATCTGCAGCTAATGTTTTGCAAATAAACTTCCATTGTTTGGTTGGTTTACAAGAAGCTGGGTTGAAAGATGAAACTGTTGTTCTTGAAGCATTTGACAGGGCTATGAATATTATTGACTTTAATATTAAAAACAATTCTGAAGCCGCTAACCAATATCAGGTTGTTAAAAATAATATTGAGGTAATGTTTAGACCTTATGCAAATTGCAATAATATTGTAAGTCTGTTTATGCCTAGGTTTGAGCAAAACCCTAATGATACTGAGCTTTTAGAAAAGATAATTGACTTTCTTAGCAATGCAGGATGTACTGAAGAGAAGTTGTATTATAATGCAACCCTAAACTTGCATAAGATTAAGCCAACAGCTCAATCTGCATTTTTAATGGCTAGAATGGAAACAGCTTTGGGTAATCTCCAGAAAGCTATTCAATTTTATGAGCAGGCGATAAGTCTATTTGATAAAGAAGAAGAAAAATTTACAACATATTTGTTGCTTGCAGATATTTTATACAGACAGTTTAATCGTTACAGCGAAGCTAGAAATTATGCGTTGAAAGCAGCAGAAGCTAAACCAAATGATGGCAGACCATATCTTGTTATTGGTGAAATGTACGCAGCAACGGCCAAACAATGCGGAGATAATGAATTCACCGAAAGAGTAGCTTATTGGGCAGCAGTTGATAAATTTCAACAGGCAAAAAATATTGACGATGATAATGCTGTGCAGCAAAGAGCAGATTTGCTTATAGATACATGGACAAAGCATTTTCCAACAAATGATAATATATTCTTCTACGGTTTTGAAGTAGGTCAATCATATACTGTTGGATGTTGGATAAACGAAAGAACTCGCATAAGAGCCAGATAAGCAGCAATGAAAACTGAATCTTATCAGGAGCCCAAAAAAATTAGTAAAAGCATTGCCATCCTGCTTTTGATGGCAATGCTTTTTTCTTGTAGCCCCGACCTTGAAACTATAAGCCTTATCACTCAAGTCGACGAATCTCCTATTGAAACTGCTTTTGGGGTAAAAGTTATTTACTCAGAATACGCCAGATTGAAAATGATATTGGAGTCACCTCAGATGGATAAATATGAAGGCGAAAAAGAATACCTTGAAATGCCAAAAGGCGTTTATGTGATTTTTTACGATTCTATTGGAAGACAAACTTCTTCCCTAAAGGCTAATTATGCTATTAGTTATGAATCGGAAAATATTATGGAGGCTCATAATGATGTGATAGTTATTAATGAAAAAAATGAAGTATTAAACACTGAACATCTTACTTGGGATAGGGGTAAAGCAATTATTTTTACTGAAAAGTTTGTGAAAATAACAACAGGTGATGAAATCCTTTATGGCGATGGATTTGAATCTGATGAAAGATTTGATAGTTGGGTGATTAAAAAACCTAGAGGAGAGTTTTATATTGAAACAGGTGATTAATATCAGTATTTTTATTTTAGTAATTTTGCAAAAAAAATAAAAATTGGAACATATTACCATTATTATAGTAAGTGTAATTTTTTCTGCTTTTTTTTCAGGGATGGAAATTGCCTACGTTTCTGCAAATAAACTGAAAGTAGAAGTGGATAAACAAAGAGGCAGCTTGTCGGCTAAGATGTTAGCTAAAATTGTTAAGTCTGAATCTGATTTCATTTCCACAATGCTTGTCGGAAACAATCTTGCTCTTGTTCTTTTTGGTATATCCATAGCTGCATTGTTTGGCCCCATGCTAGCAAAATATTTACCTGACTCCTTTAATAGTGAAGCAACTATTTTAATTATTCAAACGGTGGTTTCTTCATTTTTTATTTTGGTTTTTGCTGAATTTTTACCCAAGTCTCTTTTTAGAATCAACCCAAACGCATTAGTAAGCTTTTTTGCGCTGCCTGCTCTTATTATTTATTATCTATTATTTCCAGTGATTTTTATAACAATTAAAATGTCGGAATTTATTCTGAAAAATGTTTTTGGTTTTAAAGTTATCAATCAAAAAAAAGTTTTTGATATTGTTGATATTGATAATTTTTTAAAAGAATTTTCAGATGCTAAACCAGGCAATGAAGAGCAAAGTCTTGAAATGCAGATTTTTAAAAATGTAATTGAATTTCCTGATGTGAAAATCAGGGAATGTATGATTCCAAGGACTGAAATAATAGCTGCTGAAATAAATGATGATGTTTTATCTGTGAGAAAAATTTTTACAGAAACCGGATTGTCGAAAATTTTAATATACAATGACAATATAGATGATATAATTGGGTATGTACATGTGTTTGATTTCTTTAAAAACCCTCAAGATTTAAAGTCAATTTTGCGCCCGCTGCTTACTGTTCCTGAAACAATGCTTGCCAATAAACTTCTAAAGAGTTTTATTCAGCAAAATAAAAGCATAGCTGTTGTTGTTGATGAGTTTGGAGGAACTGCAGGCCTTATCACTATTGAGGATATTATGGAGGAAATTTTTGGAGAAATTGACGATGAGTATGATTTTGATAATCTTGTTGAAAAACAAATAAATATTAATGAATTTGTTTTTTCATCCAGATTGGAAATTGATTATCTTAATGAGAAATATGGACTTAATTTGCCCGAATCTGAAGAATACGAAACATTAGGCGGACTTATTATTAATCATTATGAAAGTATTCCTGAAAAAGATCAAATTATTGCATTTGATAAATTTACTTTTAAGGTTACTCAAGTCTCAGAAAATAGAGTAGAATTAGTTCATTTGAGAATTAACGCATAACAGTTTTTTATAAATTTTTACACAAGGTTTTATTATTATCAAATTCTGTTATACATTTGCAATCTTATTAAAAAACAATATAATACATTAGAAAATGGCAGTAATAGGGAAAATTAGAAGTTATTCAGGATTATTGATAGGAATTATTGGACTTGCTTTGGTAGCATTCGTGCTTCAAGATTTCTTAGGTAATAGTGGTCCTAGCAGAAGTGGAGTCTCGGAAATTGGAAAAGTTTCCGATAACAAAATTTCAATTCATGAATTTGAACAAAGATATTCTGAAGAATTAGACGGATATAAACGTCGTAAGGGGTCAGATAATATTGAACCTCACGAAGCCCATATGATAAGACAACAAACATGGGACAGATTGGTTAATGATTATTTAGTTGATGATCAAATCGAATCTTTAGGAATTTCAGTTTCTAAAGAAGAACTAAAAGATATGTTCTTTGGTGATGAACCTCATCCATTTGTGATGGCTGCGTTTACTGCAGATCCAAATACAGGACAAGTTGACAAGGCTGAGATGATTAGTATATTACAATCATTAGATCCTGGCGATCCTAGGCTTGTTAGACTTGAAAAAGAAGCCAGAAAACAAAGAAAAATTGAAAAGTATAATAGTCTTGTTAGTAAAGGGTATTATGTTCCCACGTTTTTTGCTAAGCAAAACTTTAAAGAAACAATAGTTACTTTAGATCTTAGATATGCCATGAAAAGATACAGCCAAATTGCTGATTCTATAGTGGTTGTTACTGATGCTGATATGCAGGCTGCTTATAATGAAATTAAGCACATTTATGATCAGGAAGAAATGAGAGATCTTGAGTTTGTTATCTTACCTGTTTTTGCTTCAGAAGAAGATCGTGAAAAAATCTTCAATGAAGTGTTAAAGCTTAAAGAAGAATTAGAATCAACTGATGATAGAAATGTTGAGCCTTTTGTTAATACTACCAGCGACAGAAGATTTAATCCTACTTTCAGAACTAAAGGTACTTTAATTCCAGAGCTTGAGGCGATTATGTTTGAAGCGCCACAGGGAACAATTTATGGCCCTTATATGCATGAAAATGCATTCGTGGTTTCAATGCTTAATAAAATAGAATTAAGACCAGATTCAATGAGCGCTTCTCATATCTTGATTGCATATAGAAATGCAATGATGGCTGAGCCTACAATCACAAGGTCATACGATGAAGCCAAATTAAAAGCTGATAGCTTGGTTAATATATTTAAAAGAGGCCGTGCTGATTTTGCTGCTTTAGCTTCTCAATTATCAGACGACCCCTCAGCAGCTGTAAATAAGGGAGATATTGGATGGTTTCAGGATGGAATGATGGTTGCGCCTTTTACTCAGGCTGTTATTGAGAATTCAGTTGGTTCATTTGTTGTGGCTGAAACAGATTTCGGTTTTCATGTTATAAAAGTTACCGGCAAGTCTCAGGCAACTAAAAAAATTCAGTTGGCAGAGGTTGTTAGAGAAATAGTTCCAAGTAGTATTACTTATGGAAAAATTTATTCTCAGGCGAGCGACTTTGCTCTTGAAGTTAAAAAAACTAAGGATTTTGCAAAAGTTGCTGAAGAAAAAGGCATTGCTGCCAGATCTGCGACAAAGGTTAAAAAAATGGATAACAATATTCCAGGCATTGCAACACCAAGAGAAATTGTGAGATGGGCTTTCTTAGAAGATGTTAAGGTGGGGTCTGTTTCTAGAATTTTTGAAATTGACGATAGATTTGTAATTGCTACTGTATCTAAAGTTCATGATGCCGGCATTCCAAAATTAACCGAAATTGAAGAGCCTGTTAGAGCCCATGCTTTAAATCAAAAGAAGTTTGAATACATTTCTGCAAAAATCAAGGAAGCTAATTCTCAGTCATTGCAATATATTGCTGATTTACTTGCGAATCCTGTTCAGGATGTTTTTGACCTTAAATATAAAGCAAGTATTATTGCCGGCGCAGGGAGAGAACCTTTGGTAATAGGCAAGGTTATAAACAATGAAATTGGATCTATTTCTGAACCTATTAAAGGAAATTCAGGAATATTTGTAGTCGAGGTAATCAGAAGAGATGAATTTTCTGAGTTGCCCGAATATACTTCAATTCAGTTAGACCTTAAGAGAAATTTCAACTCTAGAGCTTCCAGAGTATTACTTGAAGCTCTCAAGAAAAATGCAAAAATAGAAGACCATAGAGATTGGTTTTACTAGAAGATAAAGTTTAATAAAAAAAGGGGGAAACAATCCCCCTTTTTTTATTAACAACAAATGCAATGAAACATTTTTATTATAAAAAATTATTAATTTGCATGAAGCTGTATATTAATCGCTTATCTATTGCTATATAGGATTTAAAGAGCCGAACCAGAAAAACACTTAAGTTGTTTTGTATTTTTATAATATTTTCCTTAAATTAGCAATCCTTTTATTCTTGGAGGGTTATCCAAATTTTAAACTTTGTTTAAGAATATTTGTTTAATGAATTATTTGGAGGAAATGATATGATAAGTATAGAACACCCACCTTAGTTTTTTCTATTTGAAGTATGTAAATGCAATGAAATAAGACCAACAATATTTTTTAACTAAAAATTAAAGCTATGAAAAAATTTACAATTACAAAATCATTAATCTTGACTGTGTTTGCAGTTTTCTTTTGCAGCATAGTCTTTGGGCAAACTGTTGTGTTCTCTGAATCTATGGGAACTGTTGGAGCAACAACTACAATTGCCGTTCATGAAGCTAATAACGGATTCGACAATGATGATCTTACCATGACTGATGGTGGAGCCGCTGGTGCTGCTGACATTAGAGCAACATCAATTTCTGCCGGTTATGCTGGAGCTTCCGGTGGTGCTAATATTTGGTTTGCAGCTGCAGAGAGCCCTGTAAGAGGTTTCGCAATTGAAGGTATTAATGCATCTAGTTTTACTAATCTAAAGGTTCAGTTTGGGTATAGAAAAGAAAGTGGCACTGTATTGCCAACTATTTCTCTTGACTATTGGAATGGTTCGGAATACGTGAATGTTCCATTTACTTTTAACGAGGCAGCCGGCGCAACTGCTGGATGGTATTTAAGTCCCGAGATTTCTTTGCCTGCTGCTGCTCAGATTAATGGATTAAAGCTGAGATGGGTGAAAAGTGGCACTATCGCATGTAGAATAGATGATGTTAAATTATCGGGCATAGCAACTACTCCCGTGTTAGTTTCAACTCCATCTATTTTGACATATTTTGGGTATGTTGAAGGTGAAGGTCCTTCCACGTCAAAAAGTATAGTGTTAACTGGGGAGAATCTTAACGGTACTAATGTTTTTATTAATGCAAATGAATATTATGAAGTTTCACTTGATGATAATGATTTTTTCGAATCAATTCAATTATCTGCATATAATGGGTCAGCAACAAATATTTATGCTAGGTTAAAAGAAGGACTTTCTGTAGGGTTATATTCGGAAAATATCACCATATCAGGTGGGGGTGCAAGTTCTATTAATGTTGGTGTATCAGGAAAAGTTATTAGTGCTTTTGGCTTGGATTATACCAACGCTTTTAGAAGCGAAGATGATATACATACTGCTCTTTTACAAGGTTTTATTTTTAATGGAGTTACCTTTGGTGGTACAGCAGGAGGTGGATATACATTGATTTCAAATATGGGCAGCATTGAATCTCCTATTATTGATTTCACCTTATATGATGGTGTTTCTGTTCAAATGGCACTTCAAACTTTTGGAGGAAATACAGGGCAGATGTTAAGTGTACTTGTCTCAAATAATGGTGGTGCAACTTATTCTGAAGTGACCGCATTTGCTGTTCCATCTGCATATGAAGATTTTAATGTTACAATACCATTGTCAGGTATTTATAATGTAACATCGGGAAAATTGAAGTTTGAAATGACGGATGGCACAAACCAAATTAGATTCCGAGATTTATTAATTGAAGAATACATTGAACCCGAACCCGAAACCTTCACCGTTTATTTCAGCAATCCTTACAACTGGAATAATGTTTACGTTTATTCATGGGAACACGTTAAAGGCCTGAATGATTGGCCAGGAGTTATTATGAATGCACCTGAGCCTGGCTCGCCTTGGTTTAGCTACGATATTCCGGCAGAAAATAACTACGTGATATTTAATAATGGTAGTGGTGGCACTGGTAATCAAACAGCTAACCAATTCAGAACCGAAACCGGCTACTACAATGGTATGAACTGGTATAACACCGAGCCAGAACTTGCTACATTAGCCTTGTCTCTCAATATGATGCTATATCAACAAAATAATAGCTTCAAACCATGGGATGGCGATTATGTTGAAGTAGCAGGTGAATTTAACGTTTGGGGAGAATTCCCACTTGTTATGACGCACTCTCATGATTTTATATATAGCATTAATGTAAACAACGTTGTTGTTGGAGATTCTTATGAATTTAAATTCAGAATAAATAACAACTCTTGGGGTGGCCCATGGTGGGAAAATGATCCTAACAGAAGCGTTACAATAAATGATTCTTATGTCCCTTATTCAGCATGGTTTAATAATGAAGAACCTATTGTGTCTGCTAATGTTAATCCAACTTTTTTCCAATTGTTTATTAATTGGGAATACCAAAATCCTGCAGAGGCTACTATAACTTGGAATTCTGCAAGTGAAGTAATGGGAATTTGGGGATATGATCATTATGAAAATGATTGGTATGAAATGTCTGAAGATGCATGGGAAGTAGTAGATATTGATGGTAATACTGCAACTCTGCTTATTGATCTTGAGCAATATGGCGTACCTTATAAATCAAGATATACAAAAGATAATGCTTATAATGTTGATTGGACGGATATCAAAATTGTTTTTGATGTGGGTGAAGATACTTTTGGTGCAATAGCAGAAGCCTATAAATCATTTACTCTTAGCTTTGAAATTGAAGACGAACTTGGAAATCCTATTGCTGATGCGAGCATTGGGGTAGCACCGGTTGACTCTGACGGCATTGTGTTTGATGTTGACGAATATGATGTTGATGTTGCTGCAAGAGCTGATTATAACTATATTGTTACTGCAAGCGGATATAAAGCTTCACTTGGTGATGTCTCTTTTGTTGAAGAAGATAGATCTGTTGTAGTTGTGCTAGAAGCTCTTACTGGAGATGAAATTTCAGCATCTATTGATACAGAATCTTTAACCTATTATTATAATTGGCCAACTGAAGATTCAGAAATTATTATTACTTACAATGATGCCGTTAGTGTTATTAATTTCTCATTCTCTGAAGATGGGGAAGTGTTTAATTCATTGCTTAGCATGTACGGCCCAAAAGATGAAGGTGGTCTTTGGGAAATTCTTAACGATGATGGTGAAACAGCCTCTCTCTGGATTTATTGGGAAAATGCTCCTAATAAAAACATTGCAAATAAAGAAATGGACTATATTCTTGATCAAGCCTTCTTGAGAATTGATTTCTTGATTGGCGATCCGGCTGATATAGATTTCCTATTTGCTGCTAAAACATTTGAAGTTGCTTTTGATATTAAAGATGAATTAGGAGATCCTATTGCAAATGCTGCTGTTAGTTTCCCTGGGGTACCTGGATTCCTCATTTTCAACCAAGATGGCTTTGCTTTTGATTTGGCTGCTATGTTTGAATTTCCATATTATGTTTCAGCTCCGGGATATTTGCCGGTATCAGGTGAAATTGAAGAATTAATGGAAGATAAGGTTATTAATATTGTTATGACCCCTTTTATCTCTGCTACAATAGACCCAACTTTCCTTGATATATACGATAATTGGGATAATGAACAATTCCAATATTTTACAATTACTTGGAATGATGCTGAGGAAGTTATTGCACTTCAGGCTTACTTTGAAGAAATGGAAGAGTGGTTTACTCTCCCAAGTGAAATGTGGGAAGTTGTTGATATAGACGGCTTAACAGCTCAGTTTATTATTGATATTGCCCAGTCACCTGGAAAATCAAATTTCAATAAAGAAAATGATTATGTTGTTGAATCAATCGATTGGAGAGTTGTTTTCAATGCAGGAGAAGCAGCCTATGGAGTTACCAATATTATTGTTAAAACATTCGACCTTGAATTTGTTGTTAAAAACAATAATGGAGATTTAATTCCTGGTGCTGTTGTTGATTTAATGCCATGGTATGGTGACGACAATGGCGGTGATATTTGGAATTATGAGAATGATCATGTTTTCGAAGTAACAGCAAGAAGAGATTATGAATATATTATTACTGCTCCGGGCTATATTGCAGTTCAAAATACAATTCTAAATGTCGAAGAGGATATAGTATTAGAAATCTTTATGGATATTCAAGAGTATGCAATTATTGGTGTAGGAGCTGGTGATCCTATAATAGTTGACTTTGGAACTGCTCTTGAAGATGTTAATCTTCCTGAAACTGTTTTTGTTCTACTTGAGAATTCTTCTTGGAATTACCTTGAAGTTACTTGGGACGGAGGAACACCAGAATACAATGCTTTGGCTGCCGGTTCATATGACTTTGAAGGTACGCTAACTTTGATTGAGGGCATTATTAACCCCTATGATGCAAAAGCATATATTACAGTAGTTGTTAATCCTGAGAAAGAGATTCTTGCTGTTGCCTCATTTGACCCCATTCAAGTATTTATTGGAACTGAAATTGGCAACATCAACTTCCCAACTCACGTTGATGTAACATTAGACGACTCTTCTGTTATCGAACTTGAAGTTATTTGGGATGGCGGTACACCTGCTTATGATGGTGATGTTACAGATACTTATGTTTTTGAAGGTGATATTCAACTTGTAACAGGCATTATTAATACTGCCGGTCATACAGCTTCAATAAATGTAATTGTGTTCGATACTGAAAAAGTTATTGCATCTGTAGAAGAAGTTGATGATATTACTGTATTCTATGGAACTGATTTAGTCGACATTGTATTGCCAACTCAATTAGTGGCAACAACTGAAGATGATTATTCTTTATTGTTGGGTGTAGTTTGGGATAATGGTACTCCTGTATTTGACTCCACTACTCCGGATACATATGTATTTACAGGAACTCTAGCTATGATTCCAGGCTTTATTAACACCAATAATGTTGAGGCAACAGTAAATGTTATTGTTGTTTTAAAAGAAGTTGTTGCTGTTGCTGAACTAGAGGATATCACCGTAGAGTTTGGAACTGAATTCGGAGATCTTGACCTTCCAATAGCCGTTGAAGTAACTCTTGATGATGATTCTGTTTTAGAACTTTCTGTTGAATGGAATCCAAGTGTTCCTGCTTATGATGGTAATACCGCTGGTTCATATCCTATTATTGGAACCTTAATGCTTATAGACGGAATTGGTAATACTGCCGGTCTAACTGCTTTGATAAATGTTACAGTTGAAGAAGAAGTTGTTGACCTTGAAGTAGTCTCTGTAGCAAGTATCTCTGATATTACAGTAGAGTTTGGAACAGAATACGGTGATCTTAATTTGCCACCATCTGTAGAAGTAACATTAGATGATTCCTCTGTTATTGATCTTGCAGTTGAATGGAATTCTGGTACTCCTGCTTATAACGGTAATGTAGCCGGCACATATCCTATTATTGGAACATTAATACTTATTGATGGAGTTGCTAATACCGCCGGTCTTACAGCTTTAGTTAACGTTATAGTTCAAGAAGAAGAAGAGGATGTTATAATTTCTGTATTCCCATACATTCAGCCTTTTGAAGATGGAGAAGCTCCTTATGGATGGAGAGTTCAAGATAATAACGCTGAAGGCTTCGTTTGGGAATTTAATGGAAATTTTGCATTCGCAGATAGCGATGCTGCCGGAAATGGTGCCTATGTTCATACTACATTGTACACTCCAATATTCGATGTTTCTTCTTTGAACAACCCTAGATTTAGCTTCGATCATTATTTCCGTATTTACGATGGCTCTATTGGAAAGGTTAAATATACTACCGATGGAGAAACTTGGAATACAATTGTTGAGTACGAAGAAACAACCGGCTCAGGTACATTCAATTCACCTAATTATGCTAGTGCTGTTATTGCAATTGGTGATTTGATAGGAAATGCTAATCAGTTCCAAATTGCGTTTGAATACGATGACCTTGGTAATAGGGAATGGTATTGGATAGTTGATAATTTTGTGGTTGAGGAAACGCCTGTTGCAAATACTTTTGAGGTTACTTTTAGCGTACAAGGTGCTAATGGATCAATTGCTGCAACAGTTGACGGAAACCCAATTGAATCAGGAGATGAAGTTGAAGAAGGTAAAAATATCGTCTTCACCGCTAGTCCGGATACCGATTACATAGTTAAAGCATGGTATCTAAATGGAAGTGTTGTAACTGGTGAAACCGGTGTAACATATACCTATAACAATATTACGGCTGATATTGAAGTAAAAGTCGAATTTGAATACAGCAATGTTATCAATGATATTGTTACTGCTGATGTAAGAGTTTATCCTAACCCTGCAAGAACCAATGCTTTAATTAATTCTGACTCAAGAATTAAAGAAATTGTTATGGTTGGAATGCTTGGAGATGTTGTTTTTGAACAGGCTGTTGGCGATATGTCTTATAATCTTAATGTAACTAATTGCAATCCTGGTATATACTTTATTAGGATAGTTACTGAAAATGGAATTGTTACAAAACGTCTAATTGTAAATTAATTTTTATCAATTTGAGAATTATTAAAAAGCCTCGTTTTACGGGGCTTTTTAATTTGATATTCCTCTAGTTGAGAAATATGGCTAAATGATGTAATATTTATATTTGTGTAAAAAATTATTTTTTGACATATAATTCCATTATTCTTAACTTTGACGCTCTTTAAATTATTGTAAATTCAAAATTTTAAACATGTTATTTGTGAAATCATTTAAATATTCAGGTATTATGAAAAGCAATATCTTATTCAAATTAATTAATAGCCTTGTTTTTGTGGCTTTTTTCTCTTCATGCTCAGGTGGAAATACCGATGCCGGAACAGATTCTAACAGTAAAAATGATGAGCCTCGCAAGAAGGTCTTAATTGAAACTTCTTATGGAAATATTATAATTGAGCTTTATAATGAAACTCCATTACATCGAGATAATTTCATTAAACTTGTTAGCGAAGAGGTTTATAATGGAACTCTTTTCCATAGAGTAATAAATCAATTTATGATTCAGGGCGGAGATCCTGATTCTAAGGAAGCTCAACCCGGACAACAACTTGGTATGGGTGGACCCGGATATACAATTGATGCTGAATTTGTTGCGGATTTCTTCCATGTTAAAGGAGCCCTGGCTGCTGCTCGTCAAGGCGATAACGTGAATCCTATGAAAAAATCTTCAGGCTCTCAATTCTATATTGTTCAAGGAAGACCTTTTGCTCATCAAGAACTTGATATACTTGAGCAAAGAACCGGAAAACCATTGTCGAATGAAAAAAGAAGAATGTATTCAACCGTAGGCGGCACTCCTCATCTTGATGGTGAATATACTGTTTTTGGAATTGTTGTTGAAGGCTTAGAAGTTGTTGATAGTATCGCATCTGTTAAAACCGACCAAATGAATCGCCCGCTTGAGGACGTATCTGTAAAAATGAAAGTTTTAGATTAGAAAATATGATAGAAAAAATTAATAATCTTCTAAAGGAAATTGAAAGTTTTCAGGCTTCAAAACTAGAAGAAGTTGAGCAGTTCAGGATTAAAATGTTGGCTAAAAAAGGCTTAATAACTGAATTATTCCAGGATTTTAAGTCTGTTGAAGCTGATAAAAAGAGAGAAGTTGGAGCAAAGCTTAATGAACTAAAAATAAAAGCATCTGACAAACTGAATGAATTGGCAGAGAAGCTTTCTAATAGTGTCTCCTCAAAAGAATTTGACGATTTTGACCCAACCAAACCTGTCGACTTTTCTGTTATAGGAAGCAGACATCCTATTTCTATTGTTAGAAATAGAATTATCAGAATATTTGATAAAATAGGGTTTGTTGTTTCTGAAGGCCCTGAAATAGAAGATGATTGGCATAACTTCAGCGCTCTCAACTTTCCTGAAGATCACCCTGCACGAGATATGCAGGATACTTTCTTTATCGAAAAAACACCTGATATTGCACTTAGAACTCACACATCTTCTGTTCAAGTAAGGGTTATGGAAAAATCAAAACCCCCTATTAGAACAATTTCACCAGGTAGAGTTTTTAGAAATGAAGCTATTTCTGCAAGAGCTCATTGTATTTTTCATCAAGTTGAAGGTTTGTATATCGATAAAAATGTTTCTTTCGCTGATATGAAGCAAACACTGCTTTATTTCGCCAGAGAAATGTTTGGTGATAAAACTCAAATAAGACTGAGGCCATCTTTCTTTCCATTCACCGAACCTTCTGCTGAAATGGATGTTTCTTGTAATATTTGCGGTGGTTCAGGGTGTAATATATGTAAATATAGTGGTTGGATCGAAATTATGGGATGCGGAATGGTTGACCCAAATGTTTTGAAAAGTTGTGACATAGACCCTGAAATATACTCAGGATATGCTTTTGGAATGGGAATTGAAAGAATGACAATGAACTTGTTCCAAATTAATGATTTAAGGATGTTTTTTGAAAATGATACCCGATTCATTAAACAGTTTGGTTCTGTAATTTAGATTTTAATAATATTGCGTTAAAGAGTTGTTGCTCAGGTTTTTGAGTGACAGCTCTTTTTTTTTATTTCAAATCAAAAAAAATATATCACTTTTTTTCTTGCAGCTGTAACTTATGAGTCACTAAATCGTCTTATACTCGAAAAATGACAAAAATGAATTCATTTAAAAACAATAAAACGATGAAAACTATAGCGAAAATTAAACTAATGAGCTTTGCAGTTGTGCTTATTGCTACTCTGTTTGCTTTGCAAGGTTGCAACTTAGCTTGCTCAAGAAATGCTGTCAAAGGTGATGGTAATGTCTTAACAGTAAACTATGATGTTTATGATTTTAAGTCTATTGACATCAGAGGGATGTTCAATGTTATTCTTGCTCAAGGAGAGAAAGAGCAAGTGGTTTTAGAAACTGATGGAAATTTGCATGAACTTATTAGTGTTGATGTTAAGGATAATAAGTTAATTATAAAAACAACAAAAGAAAAATTCATTAACCCAACAAAAATGAATCTTTACATCTATTTCAAAGAAATAAATGTAATATCATCAGGCGGGGCATGCACTATTTCTGCAACATCATGTATAGATGCTCAATATTTAAGCATTGACTTGAGTGGAGCAACTGAAATTAATTTAGAATTGAAGATTAATGAATTAACAACGAATGCCTCCGGAGCTAGTAATATAAATTTTTCAGGTAATGCCAACACACATAATATTGCCTTGAGTGGTGCCGGAAAAATAAAAGCAGATAACCTTTTTACTAATTCAACAAATATCAGGCTTAGTGGTGCCGGTTCTGCATATGTTCACGCCGATGAATATCTTGATGCTAAAATATCAGGTGTGGGTAGTGTTTATTATGCCGGAGACCCTGATAAGAAAAATATTGAAAAAAGTGGTCTGGGATCAGTAAGCAAGATATAATAAAAAAACAATGAAAACTGCGTATAAGTTCCCCTTTGCAACTATGAATGTTAAACTTTTAAATTTAAATACTATGAAAACGAACAAATCTTTAAAAATCTTGATATCCTCAGTATTTGCAGGATTATTATTTATGACGAATGTTGTAGCACAAGATGTTACAGTTAGAGAAACCCCTGAATTTAACGCCATTGAAGTAGGTGGTGTTTTTAATGTGTTTCTTACACAGGCTCCTGTTTATATAGTGGAGTTTGAGTCGCAAAACGTCGACCCCGAGAAAATTGAAGCTAAAGTAAAAAAAGGAGTTTTAGAATTGTCTTATGATGGCTCATTGCCAAGAGGCGGAAAAATTATCGCCAAAATATCGGCACCATACTTTAATTCAATCGAAGCATCAGGAGCCGTAAATCTTCAAAGTACAAATGCTATCGAACACGAAAAAATCGTTGTTGAAGCTTCCGGTGCAACTAAAATTAAACTTAACCTGAATACTGCAAATTTGTCTTCAGAAATATCCGGTGCTTCTAATGTATATTACGAAGGTGTTGCAACTGTACATAAAATTGAGATAAGTGGTGCATCTCTTATGAAAGCCGATGCATTAGTAAGTGATGTTGTGATAATTGATGCCAGTGGAGCTTCAAATATTGCTGTAGATGCCAAGTCAAGTCTTAATGCTGATCTTAGTGGAACAAGCAAACTAACCTATGTTTCTGAGCCTGCATCAAAGACCATTGCAGCAAGTGGATTGTCGAAAGTGGGTTCGAGAAGCAACGGAGATGTTTCTTATCACGACTCTAAAGATACAATGAGAATTAAAGTTGCAGGTCAAGAAGTCTGGATTATGGACGAAGATGGAAAGAAATCTAAGAAGACCAAAAAATCTAAGTTTAGAAAAACTTGGAGTGGTATAGATATAGGTATGAATGCTTATGTAAGCCCAATTCAATCACTTGGGATGAGACCTGAGGCTGATTTCCTTTCTCTTGAACATAACAAATCATGGGTTATAAATTTCAATGTATTCCAAAAGAGTTTTCCTATTATCAGTAATAATGTTGGTATAGTTACAGGTATTGGTTTCGGATTTAATAACTATCGTCTGGCTGATAATACTGTAACTCTTGTATATAACCCCAATGGAATCGATTACATTAATGAACCGGATTTAAGAATGAAAAAAAATAAATTGGTTTTAGCTCATTTGAATATTCCTCTTATGATTGAATTTCAAACTCAAGGCCCAAAAAAATATCATCAGTTTAATTTTGCAGCCGGTGGCAATTTAGGAATATTAATGAATTCATACACAAGGCAGACTTATGATATTGATGGAAAAACTATGAAAAGAAAAGTAGATGAAAACTTCCACGTTGCACCATTTAGATATGAGGCTGTTGCAAGAATTGGATATGGTGGTGTGCACTTGTTTGCAACCTATGCATTGAATTCCTTCTTCAAAAATGATAAAGGACCTGAAATTTATCCATTCTCTGTTGGAATTAGTCTTACCAATTAGTTTTCTATATATTTCCCGTTTATTTTGGTTGATGTTGTTTGAGCTGCCTCTTTTTGAGGCAGCTTTTTTTATAGAGAAAAGGTAATTTTGGTAGCATGTATTTTGCTTTTTGCTAATTTTGTCAGTCAAATCTCAAAAACAATTATTTATGTCAGGTCATAGCAAGTGGTCAACAATCAAAAGGAAAAAGGGAGCATTGGATGCAAAACGCTCCAAAATATTTTCTAAAATTATTAAGGAAATAACCGTTGCAGTTAGGGAAAGTGGTAATGACCCTGAAGGAAACCCAAGGCTTCGACTTGCAATTGCAAATGCTAAAGGGGTAAATATGCCCAAAGACAATGTCCAAAGGGCAATATCTAAAGCCGGTGATAAAGATGCATCTAACTTTACTGAAGTAACTTACGAAGGCTATGCTAATTATGGAGTAGCTGTATTTGTTGAATGTCTTACCGATAACTTACAAAGAACAGTTGCAAATATAAGGTCTTATTTTAATAAGAACAGTGGAAAGCTTGATACAAACGGGGCTCTTAGCTTTATCTTTGACCGAAAAGGAGTTTTCACAGTTAGTAAATCTGTCGTTAAAATTTCTGAAGATGATTTTATGATGGAAGTTATTGATGCCGGAGCAGAAGAGGTTGAATCTGAAGAGCAGTTCTATATTATTTATACAGCAATGGAAAACTTTGGGCAGATGGTTAAGAAACTTGAGGATATGAATATTGAAGTAGAAAATGCTGAACTTCAAAGATTGCCAAAAACAACAATTAAACTCGATAAAGAGTCTGCTGCAAGTGTTCTTAAGCTTATCGAAACTTTTGAAGAAGATGACGACGTGCAAAACGTCTTCCATAATCTTGAACTAACAGATGAAATGATTGCAGATATGTAAATTCGACTTTCGACTTTCGACTATCGACTGTTGACTGTTGACTGCCGACTATCGACTATCGACTGCCGACTTCAAACAATATTTCTACCTGTAAAAACATAGACCTGCTTAACGCTTCCATCTTCAAGAACAATATCTAATTTTTCCCTCTGATAAGTTGTTGGAACTGCTTCCCATTGATCGGCAATCTTAAGTTGAGATTTATTCATTTTCAAAATAAGACCCTTTACCTCATCTCCCTTTAATGGCTTTACATAAGGATACTCTTTGTCTGTAAATACTTTCCAGTTTTTTAAGGTTGCATTGCCTACAACAGGCAATATAGTTCCAAATACTTCAAGCTGAACAGCTCGGTCTTTAAATGTTCCGTATGAGAAAACTAATATAGTCGGTTTTTGTGTCATGGTGTTTTTGATTAGTAAACCAAATATATAAAGTTTTTCATAAAGCTTTTCATTTAGATGTGTTTTTTTTAATAATTAAATGAAATTGAATGTGTAATTTTGAAATTGTTTGTAATTTGCAATCCATTTTTGAATTAGTAATTGAAATTATTTTGAGTATAAATATTAAAACCTTTTAATTATGAGTAAAGTATTGATAATTGGTGCCGGAGGGGTTGGCAATGTTGTTGCAAGAAAATGTGCGTCAGTACCTGAAGTGTTTACTGATATTATGCTTGCCAGCAGAACTCTTGAAAAATGTGAACAAATAGCCCGTGAAGTTGGTGGGGGAAGAATTAAAACTGCCCAGGTTGACGCTGATAACGTTAGCGAACTTGTTGAGCTTATAAACAGATTTAAACCTGAAATAGTTATTAATGTTGCTCTGCCTTATCAAGACCTTACCATTATGGAGGCTTGTTTGCAAACTAAAACTCACTACTTGGATACTGCCAACTACGAACCTAAAGACGTAGCTAAATTCGAGTACTCATGGCAATGGGCTTATCACGAAAGATTTAAAGAAGCCGGATTACTTGCAATTCTTGGGTGTGGTTTCGACCCGGGAGTTACCGGAGTTTTTACTGCTTATGCTGCTAAGCATTATTTCGATGAAATTCATTATCTCGACATTGTAGATTGTAACGCCGGAGATCATGGTAAAGCTTTTGCAACGAATTTTAACCCTGAAATAAATATACGCGAGATTACTCAAAATGGAAGATATTGGGAAAATGGAAAGTGGATTGAGACAAAACCTTTAGAAATTCATAAACCTATCGAATATCCTGCCATTGGAGCCCGCGAATCATATCTTCTATATCATGAAGAGCTTGAATCTCTTGTGAAAAACTTCCCTACTCTTAAACGCGCCAGATTCTGGATGACATTCGGAGCTCAATACATTAATTTCCTTAATGTTCTACAGGAAGTTGGAATGACAAGTATTAAGCCTGTCAATTTTAAAGGGATTGACATTGTTCCTCTCGAATTCTTAAAGGCAGTTCTTCCTGAACCTTCATCTTTAGGCGAAGGTTATAAAGGTCAAACTTCTATTGGATGCCAGATTAAAGGAATTAAAGATGGTAAAGAACGCACTTATTTTGTATGGAATAATTGCGAACATACTGAAGCTTATCGCGATGTTAAAGCTCAGGCAATTAGTTATACCACAGGGGTGCCGGCTATGATAGGTGCTTTGTTGGCATTGACAGGAAAATGGACAGGCAAAGGTGTTTTCAATGTTGAAGAATTTAACCCGGATCCTTTCATGGAAAAACTTCCAATTTATGGATTGCCTTGGCATGAGAAAATTGATGAGCCTTTACCGGTTGAAAAATAGTAAATTCAATTGTTTGAATAATAATAACTGGTATAATATCAATTGAACTTTCAACTTTCAACTTTTAACTTTTAATTTTAAAATGGCTGTTGATTTTAAAAACATCCCTTCGCCTTGTTATGTGCTTGACGAAGAACTTCTTCTTAAAAACTTACGTCTTTTAGAAAAAGTTCAAACGGAGTCTGGTGCCGAAATAATATGCGCTCTCAAAGGATTTTCAATGTGGAGTACATTTTCCCATTTGAAAAAATATCTTAAAGGAGCAACCGCAAGCTCTCTTAATGAAGCTAAGCTTATTAATGAAGAAATGGGATGCCTTGCACATACTTATTGTCCTGTTTTTTTGGAAAATGAGTTTGATGAGATAATGAATCTCAGCAGCCATATTACTTTTAATTCACTAAATCAGTTTAACTATTTCAAAAACCGGATTCAAAGTTTTAAAAGAAAAATTTCAATAGGATTGAGAGTAAATCCTGAATATTCTGAAGTAGAAACTGATTTGTATAATCCTGCTCAACCTGGTTCCAGATTAGGAATCTCAAGTGATAAATTATCAGATAAACTTTATGATGGTGTTGAAGGTGTTCATTTTCACGTTCTTTGTGAGAATGACAGCTTCGTGTTGGAAAGAACTCTTGAAAAAGTAGAGGAGAAGTTTACTCATTTGATTAAGCAGGCTAAATGGGTTAACATGGGAGGTGGACATCTCATCACTAAAGAGGGTTATAATGTTGACCATTTAATTAAACTTCTTAAGAGTTTTAAAAGTCGTTATCCTAATCTTGAAAACATAATTCTTGAGCCGGGTGGCGCAATAGGATGGAGAACAGGATACTTAGTTTCAACAGTTTTAGATATTGTTGAAAGTAAAGGGATTAAAGTTGCAATGCTTGATGTTAGTTTTGCAGCCCATATGCCCGATTGCCTTGAAATGCCATATAAACCTTTTATAATTGGAGCTGAAGATGCAAAGCCCGGATTGTTTAATTACCGAATGGGAGGCACTACCTGTCTTGCAGGCGATTTTATGGGGATGGGAGACTATGGCTTTAAGAATGAACTGAAAATTGGTGATAAAATAGTATTTGAAGATATGATTCATTATACTATGGTGAAAACTACGTTCTTCAACGGAGTAGTTCATCCTTCAATTGGCACTTGGAAACAAAATGGAGAATTTGTTTTAAACAGGACTTTTAATTATCAAGACTTTAAGAACAAATTATCCTAATACTAACTTTGTTCTTTTTCTTCCTTTTTCTCAATCTTCTTTTCTTTGCGGCCTTTTATAATTGACCATATTCTTCCTAAAAGATAACCAAGGAAAAATATCGAAACTATTACTACAAATAATGGTCCTTTTAGATCAATGAAAAGCAATCTCACAGTAATTATTTCATGATTTTGAATTGAAAATATTAATGCTACAATGAGAATTATGCCTGCAAGAATCCAAAAGAAAACTGATTTGTTGTTTTTTGTATCGCTCATAATTATTAAAGTTTGATGTCTATCAAAGTTATGAATTTATTTTTCTTGCTTATTATATTATCAAGTAAAAAAAACCACATTAATCCCTGATTTTCTTATAAAATTTACGTTGAGGTTTTCTTACTAGCAATTTCATAAAAAGAATTGTAATTTTGATTTTCCTAAACAAAAATTTTACATTCACTAACAATATCAAAAATCATTATCATGAAAAAGTTTAAATTATTAGCAATCGTAATTTTGGCAATTGGATTTGGCCTTTATTCCTGTGCTGAAAAAGAAAGTTTTGAAGAAAAAATGAAAAGCAAAATGAAAAAGTTTACAGAAGTTGAACTAACAACTGACTTGTCGTGGCTATCAGAAAATGAAAAAGAAATTATTCGTATTCTAATCGATGCAGCCAATATCATGGAAGAAATTTATTGGATGCAGTCTTACACTGGTGATAAGGATGAATTAATTGCCGGCATAACAAATGAAGACGCTTTGAAATATGTTAAGATTAATTACGGACCATGGGAAAGACTTCAGGGCAATGAACCATTTATTGATGGTTATGGTCCTAAACCATTAGGCGCAAATTATTATCCTTTAGATATGACAAAAGAAGAATTTGAAGCTTGGGACAATCCTGAAAAAACAAGTCTTTATACTCTCATTCGCAGAGATGATCAAGGTAAACTTATTGCATTGCCATACAGTGTAGCATATTCTGAGAAGCATATTGAAGCTGCTCATCTGATTCGCCGCGCAGCTGAACTTGCTGATGACGCCGGCCTGAAAAAATATCTTAATATGCGCGCAGAAGCTTTGCTTTCAAATGATTATATGCCTAGCGATTATGCTTGGATAGAAATGAAAACCAATAATATTGATTTCGTTGTTGGTCCGATTGAAAATTATGAAGACAGACTTTTTGGTTATAAAGCTGCTCATCAGGCATTTATTCTTGTAAAAGACCTCGAATGGAGTGCAAAACTTGATAAATACAGTAAAATGCTTCCAATGCTTCAGTCTGGGATGCCGGTTGACCCTGAATACAAGGCTGAAGTTCCTGGCGTTGGCGATATGAATGTATATTACGCTTTGTATTATGCTGGCGACTGTAATGCAGGATCTAAAACTATTGCCATAAACCTCCCTAATGCAGAAGAAATTCATAACTCTGTAGGAAGTAGAAAACTGCAACTGAAAAATTCTATGAAGGCAAAATTCGATAAAATTCTTGTGCCAATTTCAGATATGCTTATTTGCGAATCTCAACGCAAGCATATAAAATTTGACGCATTCTTCGAAAATACTACCTTCCACGAAGTTGCTCATGGAATGGGAATTAAAAAAACTATTGATGGAACAAGTACTGTTAGAGAAGCTTTGAAAGATCATTATTCTGTTATTGAAGAAGCAAAGGCTGATATTTTGGGATTATATCTTGTTACAGTTCTTTACGAAATGGGTGAAATTACAACAGGTGAAGTAATGGATAATTATGTTACTTTCCTTGCTGGAATATTCCGCTCAAGTAGGTTTGGCGCAGCGAGTGCACATGGCAAAGCCAACATGATTAGGTTTAATCATTTTGCCAAAGTTGGTGCTTTTACTAAACAGGAGGATGGAACTTATAAGGTGAATTTTGATGAAATGAAAAAGGCAGTTTATGACGCTGTTGAGCAAGTATTGCAAATTCAAGGCGATGGAAACTACGAATTTGCTTCAGAGCTTATCGAAAAAGAAGGAGTTATGCCTGATTATCTTAGAGACGACCTTCAGAGAGTTAATGATACAGGACTTACAATTGATATTTATTTCAAACAAGGTAAAGAAGTTTTAGGTTTGTAATACTATATATTGTCTTTCTTTAGCTGCCTTATATTATTGATTTTATTTGTGAAATAAGATTTAATATATTGGGCAGCTTTTTTATTTTCATTAATTTCTGTTAATAAATCATTCACTTTAAGCATTATAACTATAAATCGTTTATTTTTACGGAAATCTTTTGCTCAATATATTTTAAAGTATGAAAAAGAAAAAAATAAGTAGTCTTCTTTTGTTGTTTTTTGCTCTATCTTTCTTGCAAATTTCAGCACAACAAAAATTCGAATTTACAGATTCACTTGTAATTTCTAGACTCAAAGCCGATATAGAAACACTCTCTGCTGAAAATATGGAGGGTCGTGAAGCTGGCACTCAGGGAGAAATTAAAGCCGCACGTTATATTGAGTCTCGAATGAAAGAAATTGGGCTACAACCTGTTTTTAATGATTCATACCTTCAGGAATTTGAGTTTTTAAGTGGTTATGTTTTTTGCGATAGCTCCTTTATTAAAATTGGATCTCAAAAATTTTCTCCTTATGACGACTTTTATATACTTTCAAACTCTGCTGATGCCACTACCACTGCCAATGCAATATATGTTGCGTCAGGGCTTGAAATTCCCGGGCTAATTAATGATTATGAGGATATTGATGGGGTTAAGGGAAGTATCGTTTTTATTGAATACTTTTCTCATCCTGAGAACGAAAAACAAATAGATTTTGATGTGACTTCATTGTTGAAAATGAAAATATCTACTGCTATTCAAAAAGGTGCTGCTGGAATTGTTTTTGTAAATACACATGGGTTTTTTGAAGATCCTGAAATTCTTAATGAAACTAATGTTGCTAGAGAAAAAATTCCAATAGTTTTTGCAAGAAGTGAAGTGTTCGAGCTATTCGAACAAAATGAAATGTTTGGAAAGATATCTATTTCAACACAGTTGATTAAAAAGTCTCACTCTGCAATTAATGTAGCAGGATATCTTAATAATAATGCATCCCAAACAATAGTAATAGGCGGCCATTTTGATCATCTTGGCTACGGTGGACCTTCCTCTAGAGATTTGCAACAAAATGTAATACACTATGGTGCCGACGACAATGCCAGCGGTACGGCTGGAGTTTTAGAATCTGCAAGATATTTTTCAAACATTACTTCTAAGGATTATAACTATTTGTTTATAGCTTTTTCGGCAGAGGAAAAAGGACTCCTGGGCAGTAGGTATTTTACTGAGAGCAATGTTTATGATATGGGGAAAATTAATTTTATGTTCAATTTTGATATGATTGGCAGAATGCAAAATAACAGGCTAATACTTATCGGAACAGGTACCACTCCTTTATGGGATTCTATTATAGATACAAACAAACCTCCTCATTTTCAGGTATCAAAAGGTAAAAGTGGTGTTGGTGGGTCTGACCACTCTTCATTTTACAGGAAGAATATTCCTGTAATTTTCTTCCATACCGGAACTCATGAAGATTATCACGCTTCAACAGATACGCCTGATAAAATTAATTATCCTCAAACTGTCGAGATTCTTAATTATGCATATAAGATGATTGACTTTTCAACTTCACTCGATAAACTTAAATTTACTGAAACGCCGGTTTCTGAAAGCAGGAGGAGGAGAGGAGAAGGAGCCTCGCTTGGGATAATGCCCGACCACTCTTATGAAGGGAAAGGGGTTAAGATTATGGCATTGGTTGAGAACAGACCCGCTGAAAAAGCTGGTTTAAAAGCATCAGATATAATTATTGGAATCGAAGATACAGAAATCAGTGAGATTCATTCCTATATGAGAGTGCTTGAAGAACTTCGTAAAGGACAAAATATAAGCGTGCTTATACTTAGGGGTGAAGAAAAGATGGTTATCACAGTTGAACTATAAGCATTTTTAATTCTTGGTTTGTTGTGAAAATTCTTCAAATACCCAAATCATTTATTTTTGTTAATTTTGCCTTTCAAAAATAATAAGCATGTTGAATACTAGGATTGCTGTAATTGGCTCTGGTAGCTGGGCAAGCGCCATTGTTAAAATTTTGCTGAATAATGTTGAAAAACTGAATTGGTTTATTCGTGAGCCTGAGATAATAGAAAATCTCCAAAAACACGGCAGAAATCCAATGTATCTAAGTTCGGTTGAATTTGATGTGAATAGGCTAAATCTTTTTGATGATCCTGAAAAGGCTATAGAAGATGTAGATGTTATTTTGTTTTGTATCCCTTCCGCGTTTTTGCATAAAACCATCGGTCACATAAATCCAAAACTGCTTAATAATAAGTATGTCGTTAGTGCTATAAAAGGGATTGTCCCTGAATACAATGCTATAATTGCCGATTATTTCAAGAAACATTTTGGGTTTAATACAGAAAACTTTGTTATTGTTTCCGGACCAAGTCACGCCGAAGAAGTTGCAAAAGAACGACTTACATATCTTACGGTTTCTACAGAAAATAAAGATGCGGCAGAATTGGTTTCAAAGCTAACATCAAGCAGGTATATTTATACATCTGTTTCTCATGATATTTATGGAACTGAATATGCACCGGTGCTTAAAAATATCATGGCAATTGCCAGCGGTATTTGTCATAGCCTTGGGTATGGAGACAATTTTCAGGCGGTATTAATTAGTAATTCAATTAAAGAGATTAGAGATTTTATTGATAGTGTTCATCCTTTTGAAAGAGATATTAATAATTCTGTATATCTAGGTGATTTGCTAGTAACTGCATATAGCCAATATAGCAGAAACCGGATGTTTGGCGCTATGATAGGGAAGGGGTATAGTGTAAAGGCTACTCAAATGGAAATGCAAATGGTGGCGGAAGGTTATTTTTCTGCAAAATGCATTTACGAACTTAACAAAACATTTAAAGTCAATATGCCAATTGCAGAAGCTGTTTATAAAATACTTTATCAAAACTCACCTCCCGCCATGGAAGTGGAAATTCTTGCCAAAAAACTCAAGTAATATTCTACCTGAACTCCATGTTGTTTTTCACTGTGATTTTTTCACAGTAATTACATTTAAGCCTTATTTCTTCTTTGTCAACAACATCAAATTTAGTTGAAAGCTGTTCGTGATTTGTAACACAATTTGGATTGAAGCATTTTACAATTCCCTTTACTTTATCTGGAATTTCAACAATTTTTTTTGCAGTTACACCATAATCACTAATTTCAATTATTGATGCATGAGGAGCAACAAGTGCAATTTTATTTATGTCTTCTGGTGAGAAATATTTATTGCTTACTTTAATTATTCCCTTTGTGCCATATTTTTTACTTTCCAGATTTGTTCCAAACAGAACCATGTCATCAAACTTATCTAATTTAAGAATTCTGATTACTTGGAATACAGCTCCTGCAGGAATGTGGTCAATTACAGTTCCATTTTCTATCGCTGAAACTTTTAACTGTTTTAAATTTTCGTTCATTGTTTTTGTTTTAGCTTGTGTGATAAAGAAAAATTAACGTAATCCTAATATTGAAGCCATTAGAGCTTGTCTAACGTAAACGCCATTTAGTGCCTGCTCGAAATAGTAAGCTTTGGGGTTGGAGTCAACATTAATATTGATTTCGTTTACCCTTGGAAGAGGATGCATAACTTTAAGATTTTCTTTTGTGTTGTTTAGTATATTATTACTTAATATGTATGAATTTTTAATTCTTTCATATTCAAGTGGATCACTAAATCTTTCTTTTTGTATCCTTGTCATGTATAATACATCTGCATGAGGTATTGCTTCTTCAAGCTCCGTATATTGATGATAAGTAAGATTCTTTTCTTTTATATGCATTTTCACCGAACTAGGAAGCTTAAGTTCTATAGGAGAAACAAGATGGAATGTTGTATTATAATTGCAAAGAGCAATTACCAATGAGTGCACAGTTCTTCCGTATTTCAAATCTCCAACAAATGCTACATGTAAATTATCAAGTGTACCTTGAGTTTTAACTATGCTATAAAGGTCTAACAATGTTTGTGTTGGATGCTGATTTGCACCATCACCGGCATTTATCACAGGGACAGATGAAATCTCTGCTGCAAATCTTGCACTACCCTCAACCGGATTACGCATTACTATTAGGTCGGAATAATTAGCAATCGTAAGAATAGTGTCTCTTAAAGATTCACCTTTCTTAACGCTTGTGTTAGCGGCTTCAGAAAATCCTATTACTTTCCCGCCAAGCCGGTTTACAGCACTTTCAAAACTTAATCTAGTGCGTGTTGAGGGTTCGAAAAACAAAGAAGCAACAACATAATCTTGCATTATAGTTTGCACTGGCTTTTTTTCAAATTCTCTGGCCAACTCAAGAATTCTTAACTGTTCTTCTTTGCTATAGTCATTAATAGAAACAAGGCTTTTGTTTTTCATTGATTTTGGTTTTGTTTTACATGACAAATATAATTAATAGGCAAAAAAAAAGGGGCTAAAGCCCCTTTAAAAGATTAACAACAACTGCAAGTTTTTACTTTTGCAATGTTCTTGTCTTTTAAGAAATCACAAATCAGTGTGCATAAGTTTGGAGCACCAATTTCTTGTAATTCATAGTCAACTTTTGCAGTTGGCTTTTTGATGTTTACAATTCTTGATAAATCAATAGGTGTTGCAATTACAACTGTATCACATTCTGTTTTGTTAATAGTTGCTTCAAGGTCAGCAATTTGCTGGTCGCCATAACCCATTGCTGGAAGTAATGTTCCAATCTCAGGGTAAATTTTGAAAGTTTCAGCAAGTTTACCAACAACAAATGGTCTTGGGTCAACAAGTTCAGCAGCACCATATTTTCTTGCAGCTACAGTACCAGCTCCAATTTTCATATGTCCGTGAGTTAGTGTTGGGCCATCTTCAACAACAAGTACTCTTTTTCCTTTAATTAATTCAGGCTTGTCAACAGTTAGCGGAGATGCACCATCAACAACGTGAGCATTAGGAGCAACTTTTGCAATATTATCGCGAACTATCTGAATGTTTTCAGGGCTTGAACTGTCAATCTTGTTAATTACAACGATATCAGCCAAACGTAATGTAGTTTCTCCAGGATAATAATTTAGCTCATGACCAGGTCTGTGTGGGTCAACAACAGTTATCATTAAATCAGGTTTAAAGAATGGGAAGTCGTTATTTCCACCATCCCAAAGGATAATATCAGCTTCTTTTTCAGCTTCGCGAAGAATAGCTTCATAATCAACACCTGCATAAATAACGTTTCCGCGACTTACATGTGGTTCATACTCTTCCATTTCTTCAATTGTACACTTGTGTTTTTTCAAGTCTTCAATTGTTGCAAAACGTTGAACTTTTTGTGCTACTAAATCACCATATGGCATTGGGTGACGAACTGCAACAACTTTTAGTCCTAACTCCATAAGTACCTCAATCACTCTTCTTGAAGTCTGGCTTTTTCCGCAACCTGTACGAACTGCTCCAACAGCAATAACAGGTTTAGTGCTTTTTATCATAGTTTCTTTCGGACCAATCAAAAGGAAATCAGAACCTGCAGCATTAACTATAGAACCAATCGCCATTACTTGTTGGTAAGAAACATCACTGTAAGAGAAAGCACAGATGTCAACATCTTTTTCTTTTATAAGCTTTACAAGCTCATCTTGAGCGAAAATTGGAATACCTTGTGGGTAAAGACTTCCTGCAAGCTCGGCTGGGTATTTACGACCGTCAATGTCAGGAATCTGAGCAGCTGTGAATGCTACAACATTGTAGTTTTCATTATTCCTGTAATAAGTGTTGAAGTTGTGAAAATCTCTACCGGCTGCACCGATAATAATTACATTCTTTCGATTTTTTTGCATAACAATTTGAATTTAAATATATTAGTACTTATTTTTGAAAATTTTTGTTAGAATTTTGCACAAAATTAAATCTTTAAGTTGGTTAAACAAGTTTTAAATGTGCAAAAAATATTTAAGTTTTTTTTAAAAGAATAGTCAAATCGCTATAAGCTAATAGGGATTGATAGTTGCTGATTTTTATGTGTTTAAAAAATTTTTATAAATTTTTTAGCACCTAATCGTAAATAGATTAACTTTATAATTGGAAAATATTGACATGAGTTTTTTATAACCACAAAAATATCTTAGCTATGAAATTATTTATCAGATTGTTTGTTACTATTACTTTGGTTTTATTTGTGATGCCTGTTTTATTTTCACAAGATGTAATTACTACCTCAGGAGGTGATGGAAGCGGCAGCGGAGGTTCGGTTAGCTATACTGTTGGGCAAGTTGGTTATACTTCTATCGAAAGTGAAGACGGAACAATTACTCAGGGTGTGCAACAGCCTTTTGAAATCTTTGTGATAGTTAGTATTGACGAAGCTGCTGATATTAATCTTATTTTCGAAGCATTCCCTAATCCTACCGCAGGAATTCTTACCCTGAAAATTCTTAACTATAATAGTGAAAATCTGAGTTATAAACTCTATGATTTTAATGGACGTAAGGTTGAAGCGAAGTCAATAGATATGTTAGAAACCAAAATAAATATGGTTAACCTTCCTACATCAACCTATTTTCTTAAAATTTTTGATGGAAATAAAGAAATCAAAACATTTAAGATTGTGAAAAATTAATCGCTACGATTTATTTATATTTGTCGTTCAAAATTTTTTGAAATGACAAAGTCCTCCAAGCCTGCTGAAACTCCTTTAATGAAACAATACTTTAGTATCAAAGGGAAATATCCCGGTGCTTTACTATTGTTCAGGGTGGGAGATTTTTATGAGACTTTCGGAGAAGACGCTATTAAAACTGCCGAAATTTTAGGAATTGTGCTTACAAGGCGTGCTAATGGCGCTGCTTCTTATGTTGAACTTGCAGGTTTTCCGCATCATGCTTTAGATACATATTTACCTAAGCTTGTTAAAGCTGGACAAAAAGTTGCAATTTGCGACCAACTTGAAGACCCTAAATTAACAAAGACGATTGTCAAAAGAGGAGTTACAGAGCTAGTTACTCCAGGAATTGCTTTCAGTGATAAGGTTCTTAATCATAAAGAAAATAATTTTTTAGCCAGCATAAATTTGGATGGGAAAAACTCAGGCATCGCATTTCTTGATGTTTCTACAGGAGAATTTCTTATTGACGTTGGAGGGTATGAGTATATAGATAAGCTTCTGCAAAGCTTTAGGCCTAGCGAAGTTATTGTTCAAAAAAATAAACTCAAAACATTCAAAGATGAATTTCCCGGGAAATATTTCATTACAACTCAGGAAGATTGGACTTTCACGCGCGAGTTTGCAGACGATCTATTGCTAAAGCATTTTGGGACTGTATCTTATAAGGGATTCGGGGTGCACGAAATGGATAGTGGAATTATTTCTGCAGGTGTTGTTATGTATTATCTATCAGAAACTCGTCACGACCAACTGCAACATATTACCAGACTCACCAGAATTGACGAATCGAAGTACGTTTGGCTCGACAAATTTACAATACGTAATCTTGAGCTAATTTATTCCTATAATGAAAATGCAACTACATTATTAGATGTTTTAGATCATACAATTTCTCCAATGGGAAGCAGATTGCTAAAACGCTGGATTGTTTTGCCTCTAAAAGAAAGGTCTATAATAAATGAACGATATGATGTTGTTGATACACTCTTGAAAAAAAGGGAAGTCGCTGATGCACTTGTCAAAAACATCAATCAGATAGGAGACTTAGAAAGGCTTATCTCAAAAGTTGCTGTCGGAAAAATTAATCCCCGCGAAGTATTGCAAGCCGCAAAAGCCTTATCTGCAATTAAGCCTATAAAATCTCTATGTGCTTCTGCAGAAGTGGAAATACTGAAAAAATTTGCTGATCAACTTAATCCTTGCGATCATATACGCGAGCGTATCGAGAGAACTATTAAACCAGAGCCTTCTGCACTTATTACAAAAGGTAATGTGATAGCAGAAGGTGTTTCTGCTGAACTTGATGAGTTGCGAAAGATTGCATATTCAGGCAAAGATTTTCTGCTGGAAATACAAAAAAGAGAGATTGAAAAAACAGGTATTTCAAGCCTTAAAATTTCCTATAATAATGTTTTCGGATATTATATCGAAGTTACAAAAACCCACAAAGATAAAGTTCCTCAAGAGTGGGAGAGAAAACAAACACTAGTTAATGCAGAACGATATATTACTGAAGAGCTTAAAATATACGAGGAAAAGATTTTAGGCGCCGAGGAGAAAATTCAAGTACTGGAAGAAGCTCTTTATAAAGAGATTGTAATTGCTATCTCTGAGTATATAGAGCCTATTCAACTTAACGCGCAAATTATCGGACAATTGGATTGCTTACTGTGTTTTGCAAATGTTGCAAGGCAATACAACTATTGTCGCCCGGAATTAAATGACTCATATAAAATTGATATAAAACAAGGTAGGCATCCTGTTATTGAACAAAACCTCCCACCAGGAGAAGACTATGTTCCCAATGATATTTATCTCGACCATGATACTCAGCAAATAATAATGATAACAGGACCAAACATGTCAGGTAAATCTGCTTTGCTTAGGCAAACTGCATTAATTGTGCTGATGGCGCAAATGGGAAGTTTTATTCCTGCAAAAGCGGCTACAATTGGTCTAGTTGATAAGATATTTACAAGAGTTGGGGCTTCTGATAATATTTCTTCCGGAGAGTCAACTTTTATGGTCGAGATGAACGAAACAGCAAGTATTTTAAATAATATCTCTAATCGTAGTTTAATACTGCTTGATGAAATAGGAAGAGGCACAAGCACATACGACGGAATAAGTATTGCTTGGTCTATTGCAGAATTCCTCCACGAACATCCTTTATTTAAAGCAAAAACGCTTTTTGCAACACATTATCATGAATTAAATCAAATGTCAGTTTCTTTTCCAAGAATTAAGAACTACAATGTTGCAGTTAAAGAAATTCAGAACAAAATAATCTTTCTAAGAAAGATGACTCCCGGAGGAAGCGAGCATTCATTTGGAATTCATGTTGCAAAAATGGCCGGGATGCCTTCAGTGGTAATTGACAGGGCAAATTCAATATTAAAAATGCTTGAAAAAAGCCACGGCTCAGACAAAGCCCCTGAATATTCAGGAAAATCCTCAAGTAAAAAAGATAAATTCGGAAATGAGTTTCAATTGAGTTTTATTCAATTGGATGATCCTCTATTACTGCAAATTAAAGATGATATTCTTTCAACCGACATTAATACACTTACTCCTGTTGAAGCTTTAATGAAACTTAATGAAATCAAAAAACTTCTGGGAAAATAACTTTTTAATTAGCGTTTTTTAATATATTAACCCTTTGTATTTAAGTAATTTTGAGACCAATTCAAATAAACTATAAAAATTTAATCATGAGCCGCAATATGAAAAAAATTATTTCACTTGTAATTGTTTTTATAAGTGTATTATATCTAAGCATTAATGTAAATGCTAATACAGAAAAGGATTTTCTGAAAGTTCAAAAATTTGTTCTTGAAAATGGATTTACTGTTTTCATAAATGAGGATCCAACTCAAACAGAGGTTATGGGTGGTGTTATAATAAAAGCCGGTGGCAAAAATGATCCTGCCGATCATACTGGTATTGCCCACTATCTTGAGCATATGTTGTTTAAAGGAACAACTCAAATGGGGACAATAGACTTTGAGCAAGAAAATGTTTTTCTTAAAAAAATCTATGAACTTTATGAGCAATTAGGTCAAACCACAAATGAAGAAGAAAGAAAAGCTATACAAAAAGAAATTAATGAAAATTCTTTGAAGGCTGGAGAATTTGCAATTCTCAATGAGATGGACAATTTGCTTAGAAGCATAGGATCAGATAAAATTAATGCTTTTACTAGTGAGGAAGTTACATTCTACTTCAACTCTTTCCCTGCAAATCAATTTGAGCCATGGGCTGAGATATATAGCCATAGATTTATAGCTCCTGTTTTTAGGGCATTTCAGGCTGAGTTGGAAGTTGTGTATGAGGAAAAAAATATGTACAACGACAATTTTGGGACAGCACTATTAGAAATGTTTAACAGCAATTTCTACAAAAACCATCCTTATGGTCAACAAACTATTCTTGGCTCGATAGAACATCTTAAGAACCCATCTCTAAATAAGATGTACGATTTTTATAACACATATTATGTTGCAAATAATATGGCATTGGTTATTTCAGGAGATATCAAAGCTGAAAATATAATGCCGATTGTTGAAAAGAAATTTGGTCAATTGCGTTCAGGAGTCGTTCCTGAATTTCCATTATATCCTGAAGCTGAATTTAATGGCAGAGAGTTGATAAATGCGAGATTAACGCCTGTTAAGGTTGGCTTGATTGGATTTAGAAATCTTACTGCTACAGATCCTGACAGGCCTGCTATGGAAGTCGCAATGGGGTTGCTATCAAATAGCTCTTCTACAGGTCTTCTTGATAAACTTACTCTCGACGGAAAATTAATGGCGGCAATGTCTTTCCCTCTTATGGCAAATAATGATTATGGCCAAACAATTATTTTATATGTTCCGAAAATTATTGGGCAATCACTGAAAAAGGCAGAAAAAATTGTTCTGGATGAAGTTTATAAAATAGGAAAAGGTCAATTTGAGGATGATTTATTTCAAGGGGTGAAGAATAGTAAAATAAAAGACTATTACTCTCAGATTGAGGATTCATATAGTAGAGGTGTTTATATTGCATTAGCTTTTTCACAAGGAATAGATCCAAATGATGCATTTCGTTATAATGAGGAAATACAGAAAGTTACAAGGGAAGATGTAATCAGAGTTGCCAATAAATATTTTGGACCCAATTATTTGGTGTTGCATTCAAAAATGGGATTCCCAAAGAAAGAAAAATTGGATAAGCCCGGATATGACCCTATCCAATCGCTTCAAGGCGAAAAGTCAGTTTTTGCAAAATCATTCGAAGAGATTCAAGCTGGAGAGCCTGTGTTTAGATTTGTTGACTTAAATAATGATTTTAAAACGTATCAAATCAACAATCATACAACAGTATATTATAATGAGAACCCTCTCAATAAAATATTCTCAGTTCATATGAGGTTTTTTGTTGGAGAAGAAGAAATGCCAAGTTTAAAATATTCTTCTCAAATGATGAATATGGCTGGTACTTCAAAAATGAACATGAGTGAAATAAAAGAAAAACTCCAATTGTTGGGTTGTACATACAGCATTAGTTCAGATGAAAACTATGTTAATATTAATATTTCAGGCTTGGAAGATTATATGCAGGAGTCTGTCATGTTGATATTGGATTTATTAAATGACCCGATAATTGAACAGAGCAGAATTAAGGTTTTACATAATCAAGAAAGTGCAGGTAGAAAGTTGGAAAATGCCGACCCATCAGGTGTTGGAAGTGCACTGCTTGAATTTGTCAGGAAAGGGGAGAAGTCAGATTACATCGACAGACTGTCTCTCAAAGAAATCAAAAAACTTAAAGCCTCTGACCTTACAAATAATTTCAAAGCAGTATATGATTATCCTTTAGATATTCACGTTACTGCTTCAAAAGAATATGCAAATAGGGTTCAACCATTATTTGCATCATTTGGAAATTTGGCCCAGAATCCTAAGCCTGCAAAATCACCGCATAAGCCGAAAATGATTAAATATGAGGAAAATACAGTTTATTTTGTTGATAAAAAAAATGCATTGCAAAGTCAGATATTTATTATCGCAAACGGTGAAGAATATAGTCCTGAACAAGAATATTTGATTGAAGTATTTAATGAATACTTTGGTGGTGGATTTTCAGGATTAGTAATGCAGGAAATTAGGGAATATAGATCCATGGCTTATTCTGCGGGAGCTTATTATAATATTCCATTGAAAAAAGGGTTTAACTCTGACCTTATTGGATTTATCGGCACACAATCTGATAAAACAATCGATGCTATTAATATTTATCTTGGATTGTTGAAAGATATGCCTCAGAAAACTGAGCGTATGGATATTTTGAAACAGTCGATGGTGCAATCTGTTTTAACCTCACGTCCGAATTTTAGAAGAATTAGTGCAAGTTCAAAATTATGGAAGTTGAGAGGCTTTGAAGACGACCCTAACAAAATAAAGCTTAGTCAATATGAATCTATGACTTTTGAAGATCTTTATGGGTTTTATGAAAGAACATTTAAAAACAAGCCTTATGTTGTTTGCGTAGTTGGAGATGCCAAGTCGATAGATGTTGAAAGCTTAAAGTCTTTTGGAAAGTTTGTTGAATTAAAAGAGAAAGATATTTTTTCGAAATAAGATGCAAAAAAGAAGGGCGCTTTAAGCGCCCTTCTTTTTTTATTTCCTGTAACCCATTTTCTGGAGCACCTCATCACTTAAATCAAAACGAACATCTGTGAATATCATAGTGGCTCCGCTTGATTTGTCGAAAATTATTGCATAATTTCCTTTGGTAGCAACTTCCTGAACAGCTTCATAAATTTTATCCTGTATAGGTTTAATAAGCTCTTCTCTCTTTTTAAACAAGTCTCCTTCGCGACCAAATCTCTGCATCTGAAGAGCTTTTGCTACTCTTTCTGCTTCAATGATTTGGTTTTCTCTTTGCCTTTTTACATCATCAGGTAACAAAACAGCTTCAGCCTGATAATCTTTATACATTTTATCAATTGCAGAGAATTTCTCTTCAACCTCTTTTTGCCATTGAACTGAAAGCTCTTCAATTTGTCTTTGAGCAGCTTTATATTCCGGAATATTTTCCATTATATAATCAGTATCAATATAAGCAAATCTTTGCGCAAAGGTTGTGAATGAAAATAGTCCAATTAATAATGTGGACAATAATACCTTTTTCATAGTCGTATGTTTTTAGTTATAAATACTCTTATTATTTCAAATATAATTCGATTTAACGCTTCAAAGAACTTAATAATTTGAATTTGTTTAATCTATAGAGTGTCCAATTGAGAAGTGGAAATTACTTCCGCTGTCATTTGGTCTTCCGGGTATAGCATCAAATCCATAACCCCAGTCAAGCCCTAACAATCCAAACATAGGTAAAAATACTCTTACGCCTATCCCAGCTGAGCGTTTAACATCGAAAGGGTTGAAATTCTTGAACCCTGACCATGCATTACCTGCTTCAACAAATCCAAGAACGTAAATAGTTGCCATCGGGTTTAAAGTGACCGGATATCTTAGTTCAGCTGTATATTTGCTGTAAATATTACCTCCGATATAATTATTGTTGGCATCTTTTGGTGTTAAAGAGTAATTGCCATAACCTCTCAAAGATATAACCTCTCTTCCGTCAATTTCCCAACCCGATAGTGCATCACCTCCAACATAATATCTCTCGAAAGGTGAAATTCCTATATCGCGATTATAGTAACCAAGATATCCGAAACGCGTTCTGGTAGATATTACCAAATTCCCTGCCAAAGCTGTATACCAATTTGATTTAAACCCCCATTTGTGGTACTCAAGCCATTTATATTTTTCTTGGTCAGTGGCGTTTGAATAATCTTTATCAGAGAATGCAGAGTATGGTGGAGTTAATTGCAGTGATAGAGAAATTTCTGATCCTGACCTTGGGTATAAGATTGCATCAACTGAATTTCTTCCAAAAACTCCTTTGTAGCTTAAATTGTTAGAATTACCCTTGTTAAATATGAACATTAGAGGAGGATTGTAAATGTCATAATACTGATAGGACAAAAACTGCTGCAGGAAGAAATAGTCATCTGGAATTTGCAGTCTTCTTGCTAAACCAATAGAAGAGCCAAGAATAGAATAATAACCATAATCCGGGTGGCTAGATGCGTAATCTTTTCTATGGGTTGTCTGATATACAGACACGCTGAAAGAGTTAGGCTTTTTACCTCCAAGCCATGGCTCTACAAAAGACATAGAATAGCTTATATAACCTCTACCGTATGTTTGAGCTCTTAATGTAAGTCTTTGTCCGTCGCCTCCGGGGAGTGGTCTCCAAGCATCCTTTTTTAAGAATTCTCTGGTAGAAAAATTATTAAAAGAAAGCCCAAGTGTTCCAATTATGCGGTTTGCACCCCAACCACCTGATAGTTCAATCTGGTCAGATGATGTTTCCTCAACTACATATTCAATATCAACAGTGCCATCAGCAGGGTTTGGTCTTGGGATAACATTAAGTTTTTCCTGATCAAAATACCCAAGCTGAAGCAAGTCTCTTTGGCTTCTTATGATGTCATTTCTGCTGAATAATTGCCCTGGTCTAGTTCTTATTTCACGCATTATCACATGATCATTAGTTTTGGAATTGCCACTAACGGTAACTCTTTTTACAGTGGCCTGCTTTCCTTCATAAATCCTAATTTCCAGGTCAATACTATCATTCTCAACTCTTACTTCTACAGGATCGATATTGAAAAATAGATAGCCATTGTCAAGGTAAAGTGAGCTTACATCAAGCCCATCCATATTCATATATAAGGCTTTATCAAGCTTTTCCTGATTATATATATCTCCTGATTCGATTTTTAAAACACTTGATAACAGCTCATCTGTATATACAGTATTCCCAATCCACTTTATATCTCTGTGGTAATATGTAGGCCCCTCTTCGATGTAAAGATCAATTGCAATTCTTTTCTCAGAAACAAAATAAATAGAGTCTTTTATAATTGCAGCATCTCGTTTTCCAATTTTATTATATCTGTCAAGTATTTTTGTTTTGTCAGTAATAAACTCATCTTTTTTAAACTTGGATGAAGAGAGAATAAACCAAACACTTCTTTCTCTGGTTTTTTTCATTGTCCATTTAAGCTTCCAATCCGACAATTCTTCATTGCCATGAATATTAATTTTTTTGATGCGAGTTCTAGGTCCTTTGTCGATGTTGAATTCAAGTACCATGCTATTAAGTCGAAGAGAATCCTGAGTTTGTTTTATCTCAATAGTTGGTTTCATATATCCTTTTTCATGCAGAAAGTCTTTTATTGAACTTTCAGCCCTTACTAAAAGGTTTTCTGTAATAACATCGCCTCTTACAAGATTTAATGTCTCTTCAAGTTTTTCTCTTTCAGATTTTCTTACACCTGAAAACTCAAATCTTGATAATCTGGGTCTTTCCGTTAACTCAATATCAAGAAAAACAAAATTGTTTTGTATAGAAGAGATAGAAATAGTGACATTTTGAAAAAGTCCTTGTTTCCATAAATTTTTAATTGCCTGACTTATGTCATCTCCCGGTATAAGTACTTTTTCGCCTACAGTTAATCCCGAGACCATTATAATAATACTAGGCTCAATAAAATTTACTCCTGTTACGGTTACTCCACCAATTTCATATTCAATAGGATTTGAATAATCTACTTTGATTTGTTCGCCTGTAAGAACTTGGGCAGATGCTCCAAAGCTCGCTAATAATGCAAATATTGCAATTATATATTGTTTAATATTCATGTGATATTTTGCTAAATTCTTGCCAAAATTAATATAAAAACTAAGTTAGTTGTTATAGAATGTTTGTCTTACCAAATCTTCTTTCTCTGTTTTGAAAATCTATAACTGCTTTAAAGAGTTCATCTTTGTTAAAATCAGGCCATAAAACAGGTGTGAAATAAAACTCTGCATATGCCAGCTGCCATAACAAAAAGTTGCTAATTCTTTGTTCTCCGCTTGTTCTGATTAAAAAATCAGGGTCGGGAATGTCTTTAGTGCATAAATATGATGAAAATACTTCATTTGTAATATCTTCGGGTGAAACTTTACCATTCCTAATATCATTTCCTATTTTTTTCACTGCATTAACAATCTCCCATTTAGAGCTATAACTGATTGCTATAATAGCTGTCAGCCTTTTGTTTTTAGAAGTAAGATTAATTGCTTCCTGCAGTTCATGTTGACATTTTAATGGAAGGCTTTCCAAATCTCCAATTGCTTGAATTCTGACGCCATTTTTATTAAGGTCGTCAGTTTGTGTTTGGATAGCCTGCACTAATAATTCCATCAATGTATCAACTTCTGCTTTCGGTCTATCCCAGTTTTCAGTTGAGAATGCATAAAATGTTAAATATTCAACGCCAATTTCTGCGGCAGCTTCAACCGTTTGTCTTACTGCTTTAACTCCATTTTCATGGCCAAATGCTCTTTCTTTCCCTTTTTTCTTTGCCCATCTACCATTGCCATCCATAATAATAGCAATGTGTTTTGGTAATTTGTTTTTGTCAATTTGGGTTATCAGTTCCATGGTAAAACAGTGTTATTTATTGGAGGCACAAAGTTCTAAATTTGTTTGATATAATGAAGCAAAGAAAGCTAAGATTATTGTAATTTCTATTAAAAATAGTTTTATTGCTTTATTCATCTGTTTTGCTTGAAAATTAATTATAAACCGGGCATTTTAGATTACTTGGATTTTTAATATTATATGTCAATGTAAGTCCTGCAAATGAATACCAATCTTTTGTGTAAGGATTCCCTCTGTATGATCCTACTGTAGCTGAATTATCTAGGCTTCTGTCTGATAATAGACTTCCTGTTCCGGATAATGCTGAAGGGTCGGGGTATATAGTGCTTACATCATCAAGATAGTCTGTTCCTGTTCTTCTCATAGCCCATTCAATTCCTATAGACATTCGTTCAGATACTATAAACTTCATTCCGGCTCCAAAAATTAGCACATACGAGTATTTGCTATAAATCTGTCTATCAGGATAAAGTTCTGATCCTTGTCCTTCAGTTCTTAATGGCCTTAATTCGACCCACTGTCCGTTGACATCTGCTTTGGGGTTGAATCTGAACGCCCCGACTCCGGCAAGTAAATAGAAGCTATTGAGATTATCTTTTCCGCCATTTATGAATGGCAAAAAATTGATTTCGGTTTGTGCTGAAAGTTCAATAATAGAAGACCTGAAATTCAAATTTCTTTCGGTATTATATCCTATTACGGCATCATTTGCTTGCACGCTTCCATATAGTCCATTTAGGCGTAATGCGAAATGTTCATTTATGTTTCTTCTGTATAGCGCACCTCCTCCAATTCTAGTCATCGCAAAATGCATATTGGGGTTAAGGTCTCCCATATAATATGTTCCACCTGCAGTTATTCCAAATTCATTTTTTTGACTTTGAGCTGAAAGTGAGATGAGTAATATTAAAATTGCTAGAATTCTATTGCAGTGCCAAATATTCATTAATTTATACTGAGATTTAATGATTATATTGTTATGTTTTTATACGTTATTATAAATTGAAAAAACTTCCCGAAAGTCAGGAAGTTTTTTAATAACGGCATATTATGTAATATATTTTTTAAAAGATTTTAAAATCATTAGAATCTTGGTAATCCGGGTCCGCGTTTCTGAGGAACATTATAATAAACAGTAATTAAAGTAAACATATATGCATCCGTATTATGAGGATTGCCTCTCTGTTGCCCGGGATATGTTGCGTTGTCTCCAAGTATACCTATTGTAGGATTTGAGAAGTATTCAGCGAGTGCTATTTTGTGCGGGTCTCCGGCATACATTTCAGAGTATATAGCAGGGTCGACATAAGTACGACTAACATCGTCAATGTAATCAGTCCATGTTGTTCTAAATCCATATTCAAGACCAACAGAAAGCTGCCTGTTAATTACAAATATTGCTCCTAATCCAAAAGGAATACTTATTGAAACAGGAGAGTATTGTGATCTTGTTGAGAAGTAATCTTGACCTTCAGTTTTTAATGGCCTTAAACTATACCATCCATCACTTGGTAAGTCTTCTGCTGCAACTGAACCTTTGTAATTAGCGCTTTCGAATTTGCCTTGAGGGTTAAAGTAAAATCCATTAATACCCAAAAAAGCATAAGCTGAAAAGTTATATCCGAACCAACCTCTTGCCTTAGTTAGCCTTCTGTATCTTGCCCCCATTTGGTATGCCCTAAGGAAGTAATATTCTGCTTGTACCCCTAATTCTAATATTGGAGATCTGAAGTTTAGATTTCTGTTTAATCTGTAATGTGCGGCAATAACGTCATCAGGGCTTGCCGGTCCATCCAGTTTAATATGGCTGTCATCTCCTGATATATATCCAAATGCTAAATGGCCTCTTACAGCTGCATCTTGAATGAAAAAGTATCTGTATCCAAGCAACCCTACGGGTCTCATAGAGGAAAAATTATAATCTCTCATGTACTGAGAACCTTCTTTTGTAGATCCTCCAAGGTCTCCCATAAATCCTGTGCCTCCAAGGCCCAAAACAATGTGATCGCGTTCTCTTTTCCATGACTGCGAATAAACATCCGTTATAGAAAGAATGAATATCAGCAAAAGGCTAAAGCGGATATATTTCATAATCTGCAGATTATTAATTGCTAATGTATTATCGAAATTTTACAATTTCTATTATATCTTGCAAATGTAAATATTTTTTTTTATTGGATGAAATTTTTTTTAGTCTAATTCCTTTTGTCTAATCCCCATGTGAGTTTATTTCTAATAGTCTGATAAAAGTCGGTTGATTCCGGGTAAATTAGATTAAAAGCAAAATCAGCTTTCTTTACTTCAAAAGTGAAGGATTCATTTAGAGCGATTGATCTAGAGTCTAAAACTAAGAGATAATCTTTGTTTCTACCTTCAATAGTAAGTTTTATGGCTGTGTCATCTGGTATTACTATTGGCCTTACTGTAAGATTGTGAGAAGCGATAGGGGTAATAATGAAATTTTGAGATTCAGGTGAAATAATAGGCCCACCACAGCTTAATGAATATCCTGTACTTCCTGTTGGAGTGGCAACAATTAATCCGTCAGCCCAGTAGGTGTTAAGATGCTTGTCATTGATTGAAGTTTTAATAGTTATCATACTAGAAGTATCTCTTTTCATTATTGTAAGCTCGTTCAGAGCATAAGCAAAACCATCAAAAATTTCTTTTGGTGAATTTACATGAATTAGAGACCTGGAGTCGATGCGAAATTTTCTATTAATCAGACAGGCTGTGGCTTGGCTAACATCATGGGCTGAAACTGCCGAAAGAAAACCAAGTCTTCCGGTGTTAATTCCCAGCACAGGGATTCCAGAATCCCTTATCAGGCTCAGGGTGTCGAGTAATGTTCCGTCGCCACCGATGCTTATTAAACAGAAAATGTCTTTGTTAAGGTTGTTGTGCGAGGAAAATATTTCAACAGGTTTATTAAACTTTATGTTTTCGGTTAAAAAGCTAAAAAGCTTCTCATGAATAAGAAATTTCTCAGTGATGACCTCTAAATCTGTTACCATGTCCTGAATATTTTTTAAATATTCAGGGGCAAACTGTCTGCCGTAAAAAGCTATTATCATAATTATGAGTTATAGTTTATAACTTATTTATTTAGAGCAAGTCAAGTCTTTTAGCATCTAATTTCAAGAAAACAAAAATCATAACAGTAAAAGCCAATAAAGAAGAACCGCCGTAGCTGAAAAAGGGCAAAGGTATTCCTATTACAGGAACTAAGCCTATTGTCATTCCTATGTTAATTGCAAAGTGAAAAAACAACATCCCTGCCAGGCAGTATCCAAATATTCTACTAAAAAGAGCTCTTTGTTTTTCAGCAATTATAACTATGCGTATCAGTAAAAATAAGTAGAGTGAAATAATTACAAAGCTTCCCGCCCATCCCCACTCTTCTCCAATTGTGCAAAAAATAAAATCTGTACTTTGTTCGGGCACGAAATCAAATTTTGTTTGCGTTCCTTTTAGAAATCCTTTTCCCCACAGTCCTCCTGAGCCAATTGCGATTTTTGATTGATTTAGATTGTAGCCAGCTCCCAATGGGTCAATTTTGGAGTCGATTAGCACTTCTATTCTGTTTTTTTGGTGTGGTTGCAAGAACTTTTCAAATGCATAGTCAACAGAATAAACATATGCAGACATTATAATAAATAAGCCTAATACGAGAAAGATTTCTTTTCTTTTGTTTCTTAAAACATAAGCAGCGATAATTGCAATAATTGAAAGAATTGCAATTATAATAAACTCATTCATTACAAGAGTAAGAATAAACAAAAATGCTGCAGTCACAGCAAATGAGAGTAAAAGTCCTGATATATAACCTTCTCTGTATAGCATAAAAACAAAAGCACTAAAAACAAGAGCTGTTCCTGCATCATTTTGCAGTAAAATCATTGCGAAAGGAATGAATATTAATGAAAAAGCCTTTATTCTGTTTTGGAAAGTTATTGTTTTACTTTTAATACTACTTATAAACTTTCCTAATGCCAAAGCAGTAGCAAATTTCGCGAATTCTGATGGTTGTATGTTAAAGCCTCCAATCTGAAACCAGGATTTTGAAGAATTTATTTCTGTTCCAAACAACAATACGGAAATTAGTAAAAGCATAATTGTAATGAAAATGGGGTAGGCGAATGCAATAAAGAATTTAACATCAGTAAGCATAACTGTAAACCCCAGAACAAATGCGATTAATATCCAAACAAATTGCTTTCCATAATTCTGCGAAATGTCGAATATGCTATTGTGAGATTCTTTATATCCTGCGGCATAAATATTCAACCATCCAATAAACAGCATAACGACAAAAATTAAAACTGTTGTTTTGTCGATATTTCTGAAGTCATGAAAAAATCCTTGTTTCATTATTGCTTTACCTCCGGATATGGTTTTAAAAAATATGCATCTAAAATACGTTTTTCATACCAACTTCGTTTTATTTCACCTGTTAAATATTGCTCAATCATCAGACTAGCGATTGGTGCCGCCCAAGTTGAGCCATAACCTGCGTTTTCAACAACTACGGAAATTGCAATTTTTGGGTTTTCTACAGGGGCAAAAGCAATAAAAACAGAATGGTTTTCACCATGTGGATTTTGCACTGTGCCTGTTTTTCCGGCTATTTCTATGCCTTCAATTCTGGCAAATCTGGCTGTACCCCCCAACGTTACCTGCCACATTGCATTCGTCATTGTAGCAAAGTGAATTGAGTCAACAGAAGTTGTGTGTTTTTGCGTAAATTTCGGATTAATACTATCTATGTTTTCTATAGCTTTTACTATATGCGGCGTATAAAAATAACCTTTGTTTGCCACTGTGGCTGCAAGATTAGCGAGTTGCAATGGTGTGGTTCCAAGCTCACCTTGCCCAATCCCTAAACTAATAATTGTTAAGGATCTCCAACCCCTTGTTCCATATATTCTGTCGTAGTATTCAGAAGAGACAACAAGTCCAGGTAATTCATAAGGCAAATCATTATTGAAGATTCTTCCAAATCCGAAGCTTAAAACATGGTTTCGCCAATTATTAAAGGCTTGCTGCATTGAGGTGAACTTAGAGTTGTCAAGTGTGTTGCGGAATATTATACTTGATGCTGTGTTGCAACTATACTGAATGCTAGATATTTGGTCAACAGGGCTTGGATGATTTCGACATTGAACAGTAATATTCCCTGATCTGTAAAAGCCAGGGCATGAATATCTTGAGTTTGTAGTTACAATACCTTCCTGCATTCCAATCAAAGTGTTAACGATTTTAAAAGCAGACCCAGGAGGGTACTGAGCCATTAATGCTCTGTTGAATAGTGGCCTTAAAGTATCATTTTGTAAATCTCTAAAATGTGAAGCTCTGGATCTTCCAACAAGCAAGTTTGGATCGTAAGATGGTGATGTAATCAGAGCAAGTATTTCGCCTGTAGATGGTTCAATAGCAACAATACTGCCTCTTTTGTTTTGCATTAGCTTTTCGCCATATTCCTGAAGCTTAGCATCGAGGGTGAGGAAAATGTCAGTTCCGCTTACTGCCGATTCATCATATTTGCCTTTTTGAAAAGAACCCATGTCCCTTCCCATCGCATCTACCAAAATAATATTTACGCCTTTTTGACCTCTTAAAACTTCTTCATAAGATTTTTCTATACCGCTTATTCCTATATAATCTCGCGGTTTATAGTAAGGGTCGTTTTTGGTTATCTCAGGCCCTACTTCTGCAACATATCCGAATATATGGGCAGCCATTGGCTTTGAATATCTCCTTAATGTTCTTGGTTGAACAAAAAATCCCGGAAATTTATACAGCTTTTCTTTTAAAATTGCATATTCTTCATTTGGAATTTGCTTTTCGAAAACTGAAGGAAGATGAACAGCAAACTCTCTTGCTTTCAATACTCTGGCTTTGAATGTTTTATTATCAATTCCTAAGTAACTGCAAAACTCAGTTGTGTCTATGTTTTTTATCTGACCTGGGACTACCATTAAATCGTAGTATGGCTCATTATAAACAATAAGCTCTTTGTTTCTGTCGTAAATTAAACCTCTTGCAGGATAGTTCGTAATATGACGAGTGATATTGCTGCTTGCAGATGCCTTATAACTATGATCTAGAACTTGAATCTGAAATAATCGTCCGAGATAAATTACTGCAATAATTAAAAATATTGCAATAATTATTCTTTTTCTGTAATTAAAAGCATTAACATTCTGCTGATTCAACATTCTGTATTTTTTCTTTTAGATGAGAACGGGCTTATCTGTCCACAAAAATAACCAAATTCAATTGCAATTAGAAATCTTTTTATCATCTTATAAAATCAATAAATGACTATATCAAAATGAAAAAACTATTTGAGGAAAATTTATTAAAAAAAACGCTGGCATTGAAAACAAATTTCTTAAATTCGGCAATTAATAAGTTTTGAATTCAAAGCAAACACTAAATGTAAAATATATGAAGAAAATTCTTGTTCTTGGTGCCGGAATGGTTGGCAAAGCTATTGCCATAGATTTATGCAAAAGCTATAAAGTTACCTCAGCCGATATCGATCAAAAAGCTCTTGATTATATATCTGAACATTATCCAATAAAAACTATTCATGCAGATTTAGATAATGCCGACACTCTCAAAACGATTGTGTCAGATTATGATTTTATTGTGTCGGCAGTTCCTGGTTTTATGGGTTATAAAACATTGGAATGCATTATTGGAGAAGGTAAAAATGTTGTAGATATCTCGTTTATGCCCGAAGATTTTATGGAGTTGCATAAGTTGGCTGTTAAAAATGGCGTAACTGCAATTACAGATTGTGGAGTTGCTCCGGGAATGCCTAACCTTATTGCTGGTTATTATAATGAAATTATGAATATTGAATTCTTTGAATATGTTGTAGGAGGTTTGCCAAAAGTTAAGACTTATCCTTTTTATTATAAGGCGCCATTTTCACCTATAGATGTGATTGAAGAGTATACAAGGCCTGCAAGATATAGGGAGAATGGAAGTATTGTTGTTAAACCAGCCATGAGCGACACCGAAATGATGGAGTTTGATAAAGTTGGTACACTTCAGGCTTTTTTAACAGATGGGTTAAGGTCATTGCTTGATAATTTGCCGAAAATTCCTTCTATGAAGGAGAAAACTCTCAGACATCCGGGGCATATAGATCTTGTTCAGGCATTAGAAAAAGCAGGTTTTTTTGATAAAACTCCAATTGCTATTAATAATACAGCTGTAAGACCTATCGACTTTACCAGTAAGATTCTTATTAATAATTGGAAGCTTTCTCCTGAAGAAGAAGAGTTTACTGTTATGCGCATTATTATGCGAGGAATGAAGGATAAAAAGAAAGTTGAAATTGTGTATGACCTTTACGATGAATATGATAAAATAACAGGGCTTTCATCTATGGCTAGAACCACCGGCTTTACTGCTACTGCTTGCCTTGATTTAGTTGTAAAAGGATTGTTTAATGCAAAGGGAATATTCCCGCTTGAACTAGTTGGTAAAGAGAAAGGCTGTTTTGATTTTGTAATACAGTATCTTAGTGATAGAAATATTCACTATGTTAAAAAAGAAAATGTGATTGATGCTCAATAGTCTGTTATTAAAGCTATATGAAGAAGTGTTAATCTTGAATCTATAATCTATTAATTTACAATCATAAATGAAAAAGAAACCTGAAAGCCTGAAGAATTATCAGGAAACTCTTGAAGAAATAGGGTATGTAGATAGAAAATCTGCAACTCAGGAAGATTACGATAGGATTGGCTTTATGTCAGGACTAGAGGTGCATCAGCAGCTTAAAACAAAGAAAAAACTTTTCTGTCAATGTCCTGCAGGGATTTACCAAAAAGATGATGATTTTAATGCTGAAATTATAAGGCATATGAGACCAACTCTTAGTGAATTAGGAGAATATGATGGTACCGCACTTATGGAGTTCAAAACAAAAAAGGAAATCATATACAGAATCAATAATAAAACAACCTGTACATACGAGATTGATGATACACCGCCTTTTGTTATAAATAAAGAAGCTTTAGATATTGCAATTGAAATATCTCTTCTCAAAAAGCTTAATATTGTTGGTGAGGTGCATATTACAAGAAAACAATATCTAGATGGCAGTATTCCGACCGGGTTCCAACGTACGGCAATTATTGGTGTTGAAGGAGAGATTGAATTAAAAAACAAAAAAGTAAGATTGATACAATTGAGTATTGAAGAAGATTCTTGCAGAGAGATATCAGATATTGGACATACGAGAATTTATAAAACTGATAGATTGGGTATGCCGCTGATTGAAACTGTAACCTATCCTGATATGGTTAATCCTGACGAAGTAGCTGAAGCTTGTCAGGTAATAAGATTTTTAAATAGAAGTACAGGGAAAGTAAGAACAGGGATTGGAGCCGGCAGGGAAGATGTTAATGTTTCTTGCAGGGGAGGCACAAGAGTTGAAATTAAAGGTGTTGCTCGTATTAATTGGATTCCTGAGCTTACTCATAATGAGGCATTTAGGCAATGGGCTTTGTTAAATATAAGACAGAAGTTATTGTCGAAAATAAAAGATCCTGCTAAGTGGAATATGAATTATTTGATGCTGGATCCGATGTATTTCGATTTCAAAAATACTATTCTCAAAAACTTAAAGAATAATGGGCAGAAATTATATGCCGTTAATCTTCCGAAATTTAAAAACATACTTTCTCATTTTACTCAGCCCGGATTATGTTTTGGAGATGAGATTAGCGACAGGCTTAAAGTAATTGCTTGTATTGAAAAGCCAAATATGACTCACTCTGAAGATATAAAACCAATAATTTCTGATGAGATTTTTGCTTCAATTAAAAAGCTTTTGTCAAGCAAGGTTGATGATGCTATTATCCTTTTTTGGGGCCCTACTGATGATATTAAAACTGCACTCGAAACTATTGAAGAGAGATGTAGAATGGCATTTGTTGGAGTACCGAATGAAACCAGAAAGTCTTTTGTTGATGGAACAACTATGTTTGAAAGAGTTTTGCCGGGCGCTGATAGAATGTATCCGGACACTGATTCAGCACCAATACCGCTTAAAGATTCCAGAATTAATGAGCTGGGCAAAAATATTCCACTCACTACAATGGATAATATTAAGCAAATGAAAAAGTGGAAAATTCCGGAAGATACTTATACATACATCCTTAAAAAGAACTTATTCCCACTGCTAAAAAGAATAGTAGAAGAACTTGGACAGAAGCCTGTTTTTGTTGGAACGTTGCTCGGACATAGATTTAAATTTGTTGAAGGGCATTACGAAGCATCTGCAGATTTTGATTATGAAAGGATTTACGACCTTATTAAAAGCGTTATAGAAAAGAAACTTGAAACGGATATTGTAAGATATCTGCTTCCACTTTTATATCAACATCCAAAAATGGACTTTGAGTCTTTGCTTACAAGCTTGAAGTTTAAGAAAACTAAGCCTGAAGAGGTTACTGCAAATATTCCGTTTTTAATAAAGAAATTCAATAGTATAAGACACTCTAGCGAAAAAAGCGCACAAACAGATTGGCTAATGGGTCAGTTAAGAAGCAAAGCAATAGGAAATGTTAGTTTAAAACAACTAAGAAAGACTGTTGAAAAATCTTAATTGTAGTTTATAGGCTGAATTCAAGTCACAAATGCAACTTTTTGTTTAATCAAATTTAATGATAAAAATTCAATT
>JAGXRQ010000004.1 GCA_018335675.1 Bacteroidota bacterium
AGGTGCTAATGAAAATATAAATGGGCTTATCAGGCAATACTTTCCTAAAGGGTCTTCTTTTGAAAATATTACTAATCAACAAATTCAATATGTTCAACACAAGTTAAATAACAGACCAAGAAAAAAATTGGGGTTCTTATCACCAATTGAGTTTTTATCATTAAATTTGATTAAACAAAAAGTTGCATTTGTGACTTGAATTCAGCATGGTTTAAAAATCAGAACGTAAAAGTATTGAATAGGTTTTATAAATATTGTGAAATGCTGATTTTTTGAGGTTTTTTAACTTTCAGAAGTGTTGATAAATTGGGTGTATGGTCTTATAGTTCAATAGATAAGTTTGGTAAATCTATACTTTTTGATATAACGCCAATTTTGTAATATCAAAACGCATGTTTTAATAATAGATTTCAACATTATACATTCCTATATATTTTTGTTTTAGCTTTGCAAAAAATTTCAGTATATACAAAACTTAAATTAAATGAAAACATTACGAAAGATAATTGTTTTTGCGGCTTTGCTCCTTTTGCTTAGCTGGAGGCCGGATTATGATCATCTCGACTGGACAGAATATTATCCGGTTTTGATGCATAAGGCTGATCTCGAAAATAGTGTTATTAACCTACAACCTCAGGATTTTGTAAATTCAGGTAAAGTCTACATTTATGGCAACAATATATATATTGTTGAGCTTTATAAAGGTATTCATGTGATTGATAACTCATCTCCTTCAACTCCGGAAAAAATCGGATTTATTAATATTCCCGGAACTATCGATGTTGCTATTAAGGATAATGTGCTTTTTGCTGATAATGCTGTTGATCTTGTTTCTATTGATATTAGCGCTTACCCTACAATTCAGGTGTTGAATAGAGTTAGTGATGTCTTCCCTGAACTCACGCCTCCTGATTTAGACTTTATCCCTTACGGATATTCTGTATATAGCAGGCCGGTTAATACAGTTATCGTAGCCTGGGTTAAAAAATAGGGGATATTTTTAATTAAATCTACGAAACTGATATGAATATTTTTATTCGAGTTCCATTCAGAAAATAAAAACAAATTACTAGAGATGAAAAAACTGTTATATATAATTACCGCAATTACATTTATTACTTTATCATGCGATAAAGATAATGTGGAGAGCGATACCGGAACGGGTGGTTCTATGGCTAGGTTTACTATTAAAGATAACTATCTTTATACAGTTGACTATGAAAACCTTCATTCTTTCAATATTTCAAATCCTGCAGATATTGTTCATGAAAACAAACAATACCTCGGCTTTGGGATTGAAACAATTTTTCCGACAGAAGATTACTTGTTTATAGGTGCAAACAATGGAATGTATATTTATAGCCTTGAAGAGCCTTCTAGCCCTGTTAGAAAAAGCTTTACCGCTCATTTTGTAGCCAGAGACCCAGTGGTTGTTCAGGGAAATTATGCCTATGCAACAATAAGAAGTAATCCTGACTTCACTTGGGCAGAAGCTAACCAGCTTCTTATTTTTGATATTAGCAATGTGATTGTACCAGAGCTAGTAATTCAATATCAAATGGTTAATCCGAGAGGACTTGGTATAGATGGAGAAACTCTTTTTGTGTGCGATAATGTACTTAAAGTTTATACTGTAACAAACGGCTATGAAATTGAACTTAAACATACATTCGATATTCAGGCTATAGATGTTATCCCTAAAAATGGAAGATTGTATGTGTTAACTGAAAACGGTATTTATCAGTATGATTATGATGGTGAAAATATAACGCTAATTAGTTCACTTACTACTAACTCCTGATATATACAGTTTCACAAAAACAATGTCTATTAATTAAAATATATTGATATGAAGAGATTTTTTATTTCACTCCTGTTGCTTTTTCCACTGCTTGTGTTTGGGCAGATAGATATAGAAAAACATGAAGTATATGAAGAAGTGGCAGAAGAAAAAGAGGTTTTACTTGAATCTAAAATTCTTAGTATTGTGCCTCAGTATTTTTTTGCAAGTGGATTGAGAGTAGATTTTGATATTAAAATTACAAACAATCACTGGATACAAACAGCACCTGTAATTTATGTGGGAAGTAAAATGTTGTTAATTCGTGATTATACAAATGCAGCCGGGGTTGGTTTATCTGTATATCATAGGTATTATCCAGGGCTAGGTTATGGAAGCATTCCTGTATATGTTGCCTGGGGTCCGGGTTATCAGTACACAAATGTTGAATATAAAGAAACTTCCGGTATGCTTTATTTAAAAAGAAACTCAAAAATCCATAAAGCCGCTTTGGATTTTACAATTGGAGTATATAGCGGGGCCGGAAAAACAGTAGTTTTTGATTTTTATATGGGTATGGGCATTAGACATTCTTTTATTAATTCAGATGGCTCTAATCCTAAAAAATTCAACGATTTTTATTATGATTACGGTTATTCAGGAACTATTTTATTGCTTGGTGCAAGAATAGGATTGCCATTAAAATAAAACAATAACATTAATGATAAAAGCCATGAAGTTTTTCAAGATAATTATTGCGTGTTTTTTATTACTTTCTTCTTTTGTTCTAAAGGCAGGTAAAGAAGAATTAAACAGCAACAAAATATGGGTTATGGGCGTGCCTCAGTATTTGTTTCAAAATGGAATAAGACTGGAAATCGACAAACAATTAGAAAATCCTCATAATTGGATTACTATATCTCCATCAATATATCACAAAGACAAGCCCGGAAATTGGTTGCTTGGCACTCAGAAGGTTAATAGTATGTCGGGTGCAGGTGTAGACCTTATCTATAGATGGTATCCTCATGGTATAAGAAATAGAGGAGGAATGTATCTAGCAGCAGGTGCAGGTTATCTTTATATCGCTCAGAAATATTCAGGAAGTTTATGGGAAACATATACTGAGAATAATCTAACGTATATTCGATATGTAGATAGTGAATGGAATAAACAAATCCACACAGGAAATATCAGAGGCACCTTGGGCTATCAATTGTTGCCAGCCCGAAACTTCGCAATAGATTTTTATTGCGGATTTTCAATTAAGATGTCGGAAGTTACAACTCCTGAAGGATATTTGCATTATCAAGACAATTACAACTTCTACGAGTTTGGTTACTCCGGAATGATGATAATTGGCGGAATGAGACTGGGAATAGGTTGGTAACTAACTACTTTTTCCCAAACATAAAAAATATTCCAAATTGCAAACCTGTATGATCTAGGTAGTTGCTAATGTATCTCTCTTCTTCGTATAATTCACCTTGGGCATCAAACATCCTAACAGAATAGTTTATTCTGTTAATTCTTCTGTTTAGTGCGCTATATGAAGCATTAATGCCGAATTTATTCTTAAAAATAAATTGAATACCACCGCTATAACCAAGATATCCCATAGAGCTTGGCCTTGAACGATATTTTACTTCGGTATAATAATTCACAATTTCATTATACTCAAGATCAATAGATGGAATAGATATGCTTCTGATGCCAGCATTTCCTTCGGCGTAAAGATTTATTGTAAAAATATCAGGGCTTACAACAATAGGCAAATTAAACAATGCATTTAGTCCAAATTTGCTAGAACTGTAGCCTCCAATTACTGCCATGTAATCCGGTTGCGCAAAACTGGCAAAGGCTTCTTTGTTGAAGTGAAACCTGTTGAACTCCAGATTTAAACCAAGTCCAAACCCATAGGCAATCATGTAGTTGTAATCAAATCCGAATTGATATCCGTCTTTTGCAAATAAACCATTTTCTGTTGCATCACTGAATTCTGGGCAAGGAGTAACTGTTCCACCTGTAATTTTGAAATATCTGACACGATTCCAATAATTCATGTCAGGTTGTGTGTATGCTTCAGTTATTATAACTGAAAATATCGCGAGTAATAATATTCTTTTTATCATAATTCAGATTTTCAGGATTAATAGCTTAAATAAAGGTCGATAAATACATCAGGATTTCTTGGAATAGTCTCCAGCTGAAAGTATGTTTTAGGATAAAATTTATTTTGAATATCAACAGAGGCCAAAACAATTTCATACAAAAATGTTGGTGGTTCTTCAGTGCCATTATACCTTAAAATAACAAATTTAAAAACCTCATTGCTTGTAAATTGAACGTAATCAAAGAAATAGCCTCCGGGGAAGTCTGCAGGCCTTTTAAATTTAAAAGGATAGCTGCTTGGAGAAAGTATTCTTGTAGTTCCAACAAAAATCGTGTTATGATACATTTCTATGTAGATAGGATTGCTCTTAAATATTGAAGGCAACATCAGATTTATAGAGTCTATAAATACTCTTTGAGGCGGCGGAATAACAAAAACCTGCTGTGTAACCTCATCGAAGGTCCCATTGGTACATGTTCCACGCAGCTTTACTGTAAATGTGCCTGCGTTCTGGTAAACATATTGAGGATTGTCGTGGTTTAGTTCCCCACCATCGCCAAAATACCAGTAAAACTGATTTGCTCCTGTTGTTTTATTTGTAAACAGAGCTTTATTTGGAGCGTAATTATTGTTGTTAAAGTGTTCGTAGCTGAAATCTGCAACTACAGGTATTGTAGTCAGAGCTAAATCAGGCATTGGTAAATATGCTGTGTCGGCACCAATTTCATTTGAAACAATCAGCCTTGCAGTATAATTCCCAGAAGCGGTATATATATGATTTGGATTTTTATCTGTTGATGTATTGCCATCACCAAAATCCCAAAAATAATTTACATTGCCAAGCAGGTAATCAGTTTGCTGATAAAATGTGACCGGAAAAGGTGCTTCACAATTCTTGATGATTGAATTCATGCTTTGAATTTTCGGCGCAGGCGGTGGTTCATAATAAAATGTCCATCCCTTAATTGGATCCTTCTCGCATTGAACTGCTAGAAAAGAAAAAATAACGGCAGCAACAACAACTGCTATGCGACCGTTAACTTTTGGTGGTTTTAATTTTAATTTCATACGAGCTTATTATTGGGTTTTTATAGTTCCTCTTTCTGATAGTTTCATATTAACAATTACAAATATATTCAGAAATTGGTTTTGTGAACTAAGTGTTTCTATGTTTTTTGCATAACAATTATCTTGCCACGCGTTTATTCAATGTTTTTTTTTAAATTAGCATATCAATAGTCACAGAAATTTAAATGACAATGCCGGAGAAAATAATCGACAAACAGTCGTTCCAGGTTGTTTTTAATGAGTATTACACCTCTCTTTGCAGGTTTGCTGTATCTTTTCTAGGCGACAATGATAGTGCAGAGGAAATTGTTCAGCAAGTTTTTGTAAATCTTTGGGAAAAACGCAACACAATTGATCAAGATAAATCGGTAAAAACATATTTGTTTACTTCAGTAAAAAACAGAAGCCTTAATTATATACGCGATAATAAAAAGTATCGAAGTTATTATTTGGATTTTGAGTTAGAAATGGAAATTCCGGTTGAAGGTAAAGATGTTGTTTCTGAGAGTGATTTGAATAATCAAATTAATAGAGCTCTTGATAAATTGCCGGATAAATGTAGGGAGGTTTTTATGCTTTGCCGCTTTGAAGATATGAAGTATAAAGAAGTTGCCGAAAAGCTTGGAATTTCTCAAAAAACAGTTGAAGCTCAAATGTCGAAAGCTCTCAAAATATTGAGAGAAGAGCTGAAAGATTATTTTGTTCTTTTGCTGATTTGGTATTGGGGGAATTTGAATTGAAAGGGATTTGGGGTATAAGGGTATAAGGGTATAAGGGTATAAGGGTATAAGGGTATAGAGGTATATACATTTATAGAATTGCTAACAAAATTGATAAAAAAGCGAATTGCGAGTAAGGGTAAAAAGTGTTTTATGTGTATATAAAATAGATTATGAACTCAAGTAGCGAACATATGGATTTTGAAGTTCTGGCAGCATTATACCTGTCGGGAAATGCTTCAACTGAAGAAGTTGAACTGCTTGAGTCTATTGTTAAATCTGATGCTGACAAGAAAAGACAGTTTTATGAAATAAAACGAAGTTGGAAGTTGGCCGTGAGCAAAAATTACAGTTTTGACAAGGAAAATGCCTGGAAGAAAGTGGCGGCAATAACTGTTAATGAAGAGCAAGGGAAAATAAAACCATTCTATTCGGGGAATTTATTTAAAACTACTTTGAGGATTGCAGCAGCAGCGTTGATTCTAATAGTAGGAACTTATATTGCGTACTACTTTGCAAAACCTGGAGAAAAATCACTAGTTGCTGAAAATAAAGTTGTTGAGTATGTTTTTGAAGATAGTTCTAAAGTAAGCTTGAGTTATAACTCTGTAATAAAATATCCTGCGAAATTTAAATCAAATGAAAGACGAGTTAAGTTAGAAGGTGAGGCATATTTTGAAGTTGAAAAGATTGATAATAAACCATTCATTGTCGAAACTCATAACGCTGAGATATTTGTGCTAGGCACATCTTTCTGGGTGAAAGCCAGAAAAGACGATCCGAATGTTGAGGTTGTTGTTTATTCCGGAAGGGTTGCGCTTGTTACTCCTGAAAAGAAAAGGGTTGAAATTACTCCCGGCAATAAAGGTGTTTATAATATTGAATTAACAGTGCCGGAAGTGTTGGAAAGTATTAATCCTAATTTGATTTCTTGGAAAACAAAGCACATTGTGTTTGATGACACTAATCTTATTGAAGTTTTTAGTGTTATAAACAGCACTTATGGTTCAAGCATTAAGATAAGAGATTCTATTCTTGAAGAGTGCATTCTAACGGCAACATTTTCAGATAGAACTCTTGAAGATATGTTGTCTATAATTAAAGAGACATTCGATATTAGATATGTTCGCTCGGAAGGGGTAATATACGTGGTAGGAGAGGGCTGTAAATAAAACTGTTATGAAATCCCGACACATTGTTTTTTTTGCATTGGCTTTGTTTTTTTCGAGTGGTTTATTCTCTCAGGAATCAATATTACAAAAGAGAATAACAATAAAACTTGTTGATGCCGACATTGAAGAGATTATTAAAGAAATTTCCAGCAAGTCATCTGTATATTTTTCATATAGCAGCCGTGCAATTGCTTCATCGAAAAGAATATCATTAAAATATGAAAATGAAACTCTGGATGTTGTTTTAAAAAACATTGCTGAAGAATTTTCTTTAGATTACAGTGTTGTTAAGAATCAGATTGTTATAAAAAAAGCCAAGCCCAAAAAAGAAGTTATAAGCTTGGTTACAATAAGCGGACATATAAAAGACAAGGAAACGGGAGAAACATTGCCGGGAGCTACGGTTTTTGCAAATAATACAACTGCAGGTACAATAAGTAATGCCTATGGTTTTTACTCACTGAGTTTGCCTCCCGGAGATTACGAAATCATATATTCTTATGTTGGATTTATAAGGCAAACAAAACAGCTGCTATTAGAAAAAGATACGAGGATAAATGCTGATCTTGAGCTTAATACAGAAATTCTAACAGAAATAACAATTATTGTAGACGAGCAGCTCGAGGATTTAAAAAGAAGTCAAAGCAGCTACATTTCTGTAAACCCAAGAAGTCTAGAGAAGTTTCCTGAATTTGCCGGAGAGTCGGGTCTAATAAAAAGCCTTCAGAGTTTTACTGGAATACAAACTCACAGCGATGGCTCAGCTTTCTTTTTTGTGAGAGGGGGCAATAAAGATCAGAATCTTATACTTGTAGATGAGGCACCAATATATAATCCTGCTCATTTGTATGGTTTTTATTCTGTTGTTACTCCTGAAGTTGCTAAAGATATTAGCATTTATAAGGCAGATATTCCTATTGATAAAAGCGGAAGATTATCAAGTTTAATTGATGTTCAGACTAAGGATGGAAACATGAAAAAGTTTAGTGTCGACGGCATGTTGAATCCCTTAATGTATAGATTGTCTTTAGAAGGTCCTATTTATAGAGAAAAGGCTTCTTTTTATACTGCTTATCGTCATTCAAATTTTAAATGGCTTTACAGCTCCGGTATGCCAAATGCTGATCTTTATATAATGGATTTTAATGCTAAGTTGAATTGGAAAATAAAAGATAGAGACAGGGTTTATTATTCATTTTTCTATAGTAAGGATAATTATACCAACAGTGGAACAGTATCTTCAACAGGTCTGGTTTGGAGTAATTTTACTTCAACTCTCAGATGGAATCACATTTTTAGCAGCAGATTATTTTCAAATGCCACCGTTTATCTGAGCGATTATAAATATAATCTGCTTACAGGAGGAGATCCTTGGCAGTCAGGTATTTCTGACTTTACTGTAAAATATGACTTTTCTTATTTCCCAAATCCTGATAAAACAATTCTTTTTGGAGCTTCTTATACAAATCATAGTATAAATCCGGGCAATATGTTTTCAATGTCGGGAGAATATAATCCTTATATACCGCAAGTATCTGCAGGTAAAGCTTCACTTACAAGTTTATATTTCAGCAGAGAAAAACGATTGAATGAAAAATGGTCGTGGAAAGCAGGTGTTAAGGTGCCGGTTTGGATACACAAAGGCCCTGTAAGAGTATATACTTTTGATGAAAACTATGAAGTTGTAGAATCTTTGTTTTATAACGAAGACTCTAAAGCCAAAACTTATGTAAATATAGATTGGAGACTAAGTGCAAAATACAGTATCAATGAATTTTCATCACTTAAGTCGAGTTTTGGCAATTATAATCAATATCTTCATTTGATATCAAACTCAATTAGTCCATTATCTTCATTTGAAATATGGATGCCAAGCGGGCAGAATATCAAACCTCAAAAAGCCAGACAGTTTACATTGGGATATTCGAATCTGATGTCGTACCATTTAGAGTTTACTACAGAGCTTTTCTACAAAAAAATGTATAATCAGATCGAATATGTAAATCATGCCAGTTTGTTGTTAAATCCTCTTATTGAGGGCGAATTGCGATTTGGCGAAAGCAAATCATACGGAGTAGAGTTTTCTTTGCGAAGAACAAAGGGAAGAATGACAGGATGGGTTAGTTATACATATTCAAGAGCGTTTAATCAATTTGCAGATTTGAATAATAATGAGCCATATCCGGCATTTTACGACAGACCTCATGATTTTTCAATTTATCTGTCGTGGATGTTTACTCCAAGGTTTAGCATGTCGGTAAATTGGATTTATTATACTGGATCTGCAATAACAACACCGGTTAGTTTTTATTACTTCAACGGCAATCTTGTGCCTGTTTATGGTGCAAAAAACAACGACAGATTGCCTGACTATCATAGGCTAGATTGGGCTTTATCATGGCAGTTGAGCAAGCCGCACCGAAAATATCAACATAGCCTGAATTTTGGTATTTACAACCTTTACAATAGGCATAATGCGGTATCTGTAAATTTTAACAAAGTAGAAACACAAGACGGACACATAGTGGTTCCTGCAAATTTATATGGTACTCACGAAATTATGAGCACTATGAAGTATATGACAGGTATAATGCCGTCTTTGAGTTATAGGTTTAAGTTGTAATGTGGTGGTGTGTTGATTAGTTGATGCGATTTTGTGTTTGCTGCTTTGTGAACTTTGCGAAACACTTAGTGGACTTAGTGGTTAAAAAATGCGGATATTGTCGCAATCTGAGGGAGAAAAGAAATACATAGGTGCAGAGCACCTTAGAAAACGAAACAATGATATTATGAAACGATTTTATAGATTTATTTTTATATCATTAGTTGCATTTAGCTGCGAAAAACCAATTGATTGGGATCTTCAAACAGAGGATCTTAACAGTATTGTTGTTGAGGCTATAATAACAAGTGAATTCAAAACTCAGGAGATTAAACTGTCATATACAATTACAGATATGAATGCAAATCCACTGCCGGTTACAGGAGCTAAAGTTTCAGTTTCCTTTCAGCCTTATTCAATTTCGTTTGAGGAGTCGGAATCTTACCCCGGAGTTTATTATAGTACTGAACAATTCAGGGGAGCAACGGATGTCGAATATACTTTAAAAATTGAATTAGATACCATAGAATACACTGCTACAACTAATATGGTTAATTTGCAAATATATAATACTCCTCCATTTGTTTATTTTCCTGAAGTTAATGCATACAGATTGCTATGGGATTTTTATCAATACAGCCCTGTGGAGCAGTCGTTTACGGATGTAATAGTTGTGTGGAATCATATTCCAGGGTATGAGCATCCAGACTCATTGTCAAGTGCAAGGTTGCAGTTTTATAAGTTTAAAACAATAGATGTAAGTTATATTGTTGCACCACAAGACAGAGAAAAAGTATTTTTTCCTCAAGGAAGTATAGCTTATTGCTCAAAGTATTCCCTAAACGATGAGTTTGGAGCCTATTTAAGAGCAGTGCTAATAGAAAGCCAATGGCAGGGAAGTTTATTTGAGGCCTCCAGAGCAAATCCTCTTGGTAATATTTCAGGTGGAGCACTTGGATTTTTTGCTGTTTGTGATGTAATGAGAGACACATTAGAAGTGGGACAATAAAATATTTTCTCAAAGAATAAGGGTAAAACAATTTTCATGTGTATTATGAGTGAAAAGCATAATTCACAAACCCTTTAAACTTTAAAAAGATGAAAACACAAATTTTGAATCAGAAAAATTCAGGTAGTATGACAAGATCAAATAGCCTGTTTGCAAAAAGAATTTTAAACGTAATCCTATCAGCAGCTGTTATTATTACAGTGGCTTTATTCTCATCATGTCAGAAAGAAGATCCTGACAAAGACAGTATTGTGCCCGAAAGATTTAAGGTCGAAATTCCTAAATCTATCAGTTCCAACACATCTAAAAAAACAGCTCAAGTTGATACAATAAGCGGTAATGATATTTACGAGCACTTGAGAAACTTTATTAATTTGGGCGAAGGTGCAGCAGAATTAACTGAAAACGTTATGCTAATGATTGCGCTTAACAATCTAAACAGGCCGCTTGAACTTACTATAGTGAGCGATTCTGATGGCAGACAGAAACATATCAGCATCATTGAAAACGTAACATTTGAAAGTAAAACATATCAGTACAGAATGACAGTAACTGACATTGATGATGTGCCTGCAAAAATGTATTCTGATTATACTACCAACATTGCCTTGCAAGTATTTTGGAATCTTGCTCCTATTGATGGAATATCAATATTGAATTCTTATAATATCGATAGAAATACTGACGAAAAATTCATGAATACATACTATCGTGTAGAATATTCAGAAACAGGAAGTTTGGGTTATGATCAACACATGGTTGTTACGGTTACAGGAATACCATTGCCTCCAGCCAATGAGCATATTTTCGGAGTATCTACTGTGAAAATGTTTGCAGGCAAGAAAGGAGATATTGTGAGTATTTATGGAAACACAGAACATCCTAATGCGCAATTTTTTACAGAACAGACAGGTTTTAACTGGGCATTCGTTGCTGCGGGTTCAAAAAGTCTTGACATTGCAGTTGCTGAAGTTGGTCTGCCACCGGTAACTCTCGATTCTGATGACAGATATACTCTACTTGAAGAATACTCTATCTATAATGTTTTTCGCAATCAGATACTGCTAACATGGCCAACAATAAATCCGGAAGTTTTAGATGCATATTTATACCACGCACAAGCACCCGGATACTTTAATCAATATGGTTTTGTGCAGGGCGGTGAAGCTCCAAATAGCGCATACGCTCCACTTGAAGAATTAATTGAAGCACTTGTTCCATATAACCCAACTCATATCGGGGCTCTTGATGTTAGATTTCAAGAATAGTTAAAAATAATTAACCAATTAATATCAAAAAGAGGCTTTCTCAAAAATTGAGAAAGCCTCTTTTTTTAATCTTTTATAAAAGCAAGTTATATGGTTATTGGATAAAAAACATTTATACCTTTGTTTTACGTGCGAATAAGGTTTTGTATTTCTAATAAAAACTTCTAGTAATAAATAGCAAATAGATATGAAAAAGACAATCTTACTCATCCTTTTAGGCCTCGTATTTACTGCAGTTAGTGCTCAGGTTAATGAAAACGACATTATTGGAACTTGGAAAATTGACACAGAGCATTTTTCTATTCAGCTTAATGAGATTATCGAAGCAGAATTCCCTAATCCAACAACAGAAGAAGAATTTGAAGAACTCGAAATGCACCGTTTTTATGCAATGATGATTCTTGCTGTTATAGATGGTATGTATATAACTTATGAAGATGATGAAACGTTTTATGTATTGCAGTATTTAGAAGACGATGAAAACCCTAATGTTGTTACAGGAACATGGTATATTTGGGAGGGTATGCTCATGCAAGTGTTTGACCAAGAAGAAACAATTGAAACCTCTGAAATTATAGAGCTTAATAGCGAAGTAATGTTGTTAAATGTTGTTTCTCAGGATGGTGGAGATTCAAAATCTTTAATAAGATATTTAAAAGTTGAGTAAGCTACTTTTTGCTTATTTAATTTTCACAAATCTTCATAAAATAATCATTATTGTTGGTTCGCTGGAAATTCTGTAATGAAAAATCAATAATTTTGCACTGCGAATTTTAACACTGTGAACAGAATAAAACCCTTTTTTACGGCTTTTCTTGTTGCAATTGTTGGGCTTTTATGGCTTAATAATGTTCTTTTTGTTCACTTCCATAAGCTAGACAATAATTCTATTGTAGCTCACGCTCACCCTTTTTCTAAGTCTACTGCAAATAGCCAAAATACAGGTCATCAGCATAGTAGTGAAGAGTTAATTGTCTTAGATGCTTTACTATTGTTATTTACTGCAGCTATTATTGCATTTGCAATTATAAAAAGCGTTTCAAAAACTGTTTTTACTGTTTATAAATACAAACTTTTCTTATCACTTGAGCATATAATTTATCTCAACAAGGCTCCACCGCTTAATACTTCTTGCATCTAAGCAAGAATTCCTTTGCCTGCTATTATCAGGCTTCTTCTAATTCAAATAGTTTAAATATTGCATAAAGGAAGTTTGCGCACTTTAAAATCAGTGTGCGAAAACAGAATGAACCTTTTGCAGAATTGTTATAAAAATATGTTCAGAAAAATTATAGTATTCAGTTTAATAATTTTCAGCTTAACTCAATTATCTTTTTCGCAAGGAAAAACAGATGCTCACTTGTTTGGTCATGTTGTAAACGGTGGTAAGCATATCCCTTTTGCCAGCATAACACTTATCGGCACAACAATTGGAACATCAACAGACGAAACAGGTCATTACAGAATTATAAATGTTCCTGAGGGCACTTATATTATCAGGGCTTCGGCAATAGGTTATAAGCCAGTAGAGAAGGAAGTTACGATAGTTGCTGGTGTGACTCTAGAAATTGATTTCAACCTTGTAGATGATGCAATTGGTTTGGATGAAGTTGTTGTTACAGGCGATAGAAATGAGATTCGCCGTAGGGAATCATCGGTGATTGTTAATGTTGTTGCACCCAAAACTTTAAACCTTACGCATTCTCTTGTTATTGGAGAGGGTTTGAATTTTACTTCCGGTTTGCGTATGGAAAACAACTGTCAGAATTGCGGGTTTACCCAGCTGAGAATGAACGGCCTTGAAGGTCCTTACTCTCAGATTCTAATAAACAGCCGCCCAATATTTAGCGGATTGGCAGGGGTTTATGGACTTGAGCTTATCCCGTCAAATATGGTTGAAAGAATTGAGGTTATTAGAGGCGGAGGCTCGGCTTTGTATGGTAGCAATGCTATTGGTGGAACAGTGAACTTAATTTTGAAAGATCCTGTTAGCAACTCTTATGAAATTGGTTTTAATGGCGGGCTTACGGGAGTTGGTTTGGCTGATGCCGCCCGATATGTTCCGGATAATTCTATGAATTTTAGTGCAACGGCTGTATCTTCCGACATCAAAACAGGCCTTGCTGTCTTTGGGTTTTTCAGAAACAGGCAGCCATTTGATGCAAATAATGACGGGTTTTCTGAATTATCTTCTATTGACAATACCAGCGTAGGAGCACGTGCTTTTCATAGGTTCAGCAGTAAAAGCAAACTTACTGCCGATTTCTTTAATATACGTGAAAGCAGAAGGGGAGGCGATATGTTTGATTATCCGCTTCATCAAGCAAATATTGCAGAAGCAGTAGATCATAATATCACAACAGCAGCACTTACCTTCAATAGGTTTTTCCGTAGCACTGATATGCTGTCTTTATTTGCATCAGCGCAGCATGTTAACAGAGATTCCTATTACGGAGCCGGACAGTCGTTGAGCGATTACGGTCACACTACCGATCTTACTTACACAGCAGGTGCTCAATATAAAATGCAGTTTAATGATGCCGGATTAGTTTTTGGAATTGAAAATCAGGGGGGGCAGCTTAATGACAAAAAGTTAGGTTTTCCGGATTATGATAATGCAATAATTATTGATGGAGAAATCGTTGAGGTGCCTCATACAGACAATGTTATAATTGCTAATCAGATTATAAGCATAACCGGCGCCTTTGCACAGATGGATTATACCTATAAGAAGTTCAAAACAACAGCAGGTTTGAGATTTGACAACTATCATATTTCTGATGTTGATAACCCGGGCAATGATATTTCGGGTAATGTTCTTAGCCCAAGAATTACACTAATGTATGATGCATCAAGTCATATGCAGTCTAGGGTAAGCTATGCAAAAGGATACAGAGCACCTCAAGTGTTTGACGAAGATCTTCATATTCTTACATCAGGCTCGCGAAAGATAATTCATAGAAACGCTCCCGGTTTGAAGCAGGAATCAAGTCATAGTTTTATGGCTTCATTAGATTTTAATTACTCCTTTGGTCATACTATTGCAGGATTGCTAATTGAAGGCTTTTATACAAAGCTGGAAAATCCTTTTGCTAATGAATATGGAGAAATGGATGAGTTTGGAGTAGTTGAATATACACGTATAAATGCAGAAGACGGTGCTGTCGTGAAGGGAATCAATTCAGAGCTCACGGTTATTCCGTCAGAGAAAATATCCTTTAAACTTGGGTTTACAATACAAAACAGTATGTTTGAAGAGGAACAGGAGTTTGATGAAAAAAGATTTTTACGTACACCAAATGATTATGGATATGCTACTGCTGAGTGGAAACCATCAAAAAGACTTTCTATCAGTACGTCGGGTACATATACTGGAAAGATGTTGGTGCCATATTTTGGGCCTGAAATTGATAATCCCGAAGATGGAGAGCTTAGAGTTAGCAGAGTATTCCTAGATATGGGCTTTAGAGTTGGATATGATGTAAAGGTTAATGGTGCAATAATGCAGTTGTTTGGAGGTATGAAAAACATCTTTAACTCTTATCAAAATGATTTTGACTCCGGTATAGACAGAGACCCCGGGTATATGTACGGACCAAATCAGCCTAGAATGATTTATTTTGGATTGAGGCTTGGGAATAGGTTGAGGTAAAATGAAAGAGTAGGAAAATAATGTAATTTGGAAATGTGATTGAACTAATAAAAAATTTGTTTGTTATATTTGCGTAAATATCAATAGATTAATTTGTTATGGTTAGAAGTGCAATAAGAATTACTTTAATATTTTTAATAGGGCTTTTTGTTTTCACTGCATGTATTCATTATAGAAAGACTACAGACAGATTTTATCAGGATTATCCTGAAATGCGCTCAATTGACTTTGAGTATAAAGACAGAAACCTTAGTTATATCAGTATTAATCGCAACGATAGTTTTCCTACTCTTTTTTTTCTTCACGGTGCTCCTAGTAGTTTGAATGTTTTTAATGTTTATTATAGAGATGAAAACCTTGCTCAGTGGGCAAATATTATTAGTGCCGACCGCCCTGGATATGGGTTTTCCAACCCTGGAAGAGCTGAAAGATCCATAAAGAAGCAGGCTGAAAAAATGTGGAAAATCCTTGAAAATGAAGATTATCCCAGACCATTATATATTATTGGAGCCTCCTATGGTGGTTCTGTTGCAGCACGTATGGCTATGATGCATCCTGATAAGGTTGATGGATTGTTTTTTATTTCAGCATCTTTGGCTCCAGGACTTGAAACAACTTATCCTATTAGTTATATTGTTCGTTTCCCCCCTTTTCGCTGGCTGTTACCATCTATGATAACTGTGGCGAATGATGAAAAACTTTCACATTTTGATGCTCTGAGTGAAATGTTGCCATATTGGGATAGAATTACAGCTCCGGTAATCTTTATTCAAGGACAGGAAGATGACTTAATCTTTCCTGAGAATGTTGATTTTGCTAAAAAACAACTTGTGAATGTTCCATACGTTGAAACTCACATGATTGAAGGCGAAGGACATTTTTTGCAGTTAAAGTATAAAGACTTTATACTTGAAAGACTTAGAAATCTAATTGAAATGACTCAAATTGAAGAAAATCAGGAAGCAATAGATATTTCAATTAATTAAAACTTCTTTACAAAAACCAGCTTATCATCATCCTTTTCATAAAAGTCTTCATAAACGTATTTTAATGAATATCCGGTTTTAATATAAAAGTCTTGTGTTGGCTTGTATAACGGCTTTGAAGATGTTTCTATATAAATTGCTTTTCCACCCTTTTCTTTAACAATCTCTTCGGTTTTTTGAAGCAGTAACTTTCCCAAACCTTTTTTTTGAAATGATTTACCTGTAACAATCCAATATAAGTCATAACTAATTAACGAACAAGGGATTAGTCCAAAACAAACATATGCTGCAACTTCTCCATTTATTTCAGCAAAAATGAATTCATATCCGCTTTCTGTAACAAGTTTTATCCTTTCTTCAACAATTTCAACAGCAACCCTAACTTCATCATCGCGGAAAAAACCGGTTGAAACAACTAATTCTTCAACAGCTTTAATATCAGAATGTACTACATCTGTTCGCAAAGAAATACTTTCATTCATCATTTTATGCAATCTTTTATAACAAAATCAATAATATCTTCAAAAGCAAAGCCGGCTTTCATAGCAGCGGCATAGAATCCGGCATCCGCCGATAAGCATGGGTTTGCATTAGCTTCCAGCACGTATATGTTGCCGTTTTTATCAAGGCGGTAATCCACTCTTGCATAACCCCTTAGGTTAAAAACTTCCCAGCATTGAGCAGTTATTGCTTCGAGCTTTTTTATCAGAGCATTGTCTTTAGCCGAAAACTCAAAAGTTCTCTGGGTATTCTTATATTCAAAAGAATCTTCCTTCCATTTAGCCTGATATCCGATAATTGTAGGTTTATCCTGAGGAAAATTAACGAAAAGAATCTCTGCCGGAGGCAATACAATTGGCTTTTTCTTGCCGGCAAAAACGGAAATGTTAAATTCTCTGCCTTCAATAAATTCCTCTACAAAAAAATTGTTCCCGTAGCGAGTTCTGTAATTCTCCAGTTTTTGAACATCATTTCCCCAAAAAACACTATTATCATCAATACCCACAGAAGCATCTTCATAAATTGGCTTAGCGATATACTTTTTATCATGGATTAAGTCCTTGGAAGAAGGAGCAATATGCCAATCCGGTGTAAGTATGCCATGAAACCTGCAAAACTGCTTTGCCAGAGGTTTGTTTGTTGTAATAATCATTGTTTCAGCACCTGAGCCTGTAAATGGAATTTTCAGGCTTTGCAGTAGAGCAGGAGCGAAGTGTATAAGTTCAGCTTTTCCGTCAACGCTTTCCACAAGGTTGAAAACGTAATCGGCTTTAGATTCAATAATTTGCTGTTTTGTTTTTTCGAGATTAAAGCTAAAAAAGGCTCTCTCAGTTTTAAATCCTAATTTCAGCAAGGCTTCTTCAACAACCTGAGCTTGGTCAAGTACATCCTGTTCGTCGGGTGTAGGTGCTTCAGATAATTGATTTATAAGGATTAAAGCCTTTTTCATAATTAATTGCTTTTCAGTTTTTTAATTGCCGAATCCATAATCATTGAAAGAAGCTCTTTATAGCTTATGCCATTTAAGCGAGATAGGATAGGCAAATCTGAATGTATTGGATTCAATCCTGCCAGCGGATTCACTTCGATGAAGTTAGGCAAGCCGTTATCGTTGCATCTAATGTCGATTCTTCCTCCGTCTTCACAACCCAATGCTTTCCATGCTGCAAGAGCAAGATTCTCAGATTGTTTTACAATATCTTCCTTAACATTCTTATATTCAACAAGTTTCTCATACTCAGATTTGTTTGTATATGAGTAAACATTTTTCTCAGCATCCTCATTAAGAATAATTTCCATAGAGCCAACTACTTTAGCATTTTCTCCTGTTCCAACAATGCCAACGGTAAATTCTCTTCCGCTAAGGAATTTCTCAACTAAAACAGCTTGGCCAAACCTTACAAGTAGATCATTGCAAACATTATATAGTTGGTCATATGTGTTGATTACTGAGCGGCCGTCTATCCCTTTTCCCGTGCCCTCTCCAAGAGGTTTGGCAAATAGAGGTAATGGGATTTTTACGTTTTTAGAATCTTCAGGTTTGTTGACAACTGCGAAATCGGGCGTAGCTAACCCAAAGTCGCGTATCACTCTTTTAGTCATAGCCTTATCAAGCGTAAGCGATAGCACCAGAGGGTTTGAAAAAACATAAGGAATGTTGTATGCATCCAATAAAGCCGGAACTTGAGCTTCGCGGCCAATGCCATACATTCCTTCGCAAATATTAAAAACTATATCCCATTTTTTTCCTTCAACTAATGAAACAGCAAGTTGTTTGATATTGCCTATTCTTTCGGTTTTATATCCTAATTCTTCCAGAGTTGATTCAATTCCTTCAATAGTATCTTCCTTGTCGAATTCTGCTGTTTCTTCTTCAGAAAAGCCCATTTTTAGATACTCGGATTTTAGGTCGTATGTAAGGCCTACTTTTATCATAATGTTTTTTTTCGTGAGATAGATTAATTAAAAGCATTGTTTTTAATCATCCTGAGCGAAGTGAAGGTTCTAAAAAGATACTTCACCTCGTTCAGTATGACATATTTCCAAAAAAATACTTGGGAAAAAGCTTTATCAATCCGGATAAACGTACTCGTTTCCTTCAAAATTTCTCAAAACTAATCCGTTGTCGTTTCTTCCAATAACATATTCAGGAAGAAGAGGTATTTTGCCTCCTCCACCAGGTGCGTCTATCACATAGTGAGGAACGGCATACCCTGATGTAAAGCCTCTCAGGCCTTGAATTATTTCAAGTCCTTTTTCTACCGGAGTCCGGAAATGTCCTGACCCTGGTATTGGATCGCACTGATAAATGTAATAAGGCCTTACGCGAACTTTAAGCAGTTCGTGGAAAAGCTTTTTAAAAGTGGGGACATCATCATTAACGTCTTTTAGCAGAACAGTCTGACTTCCCATTGGAATTCCTGCATCGGCCAGCATATTGCAAGCTTTTTTTACCTCAGGAGTAATCTCGTCAGGGTGAGTAAAATGAATGCTCATATAGAGCGGATGATATTTCTTTAGGATTCTTAATAGTGCCGGAGTAATTCTTTGAGGCAATACTGCCGGTACTTTTGTTCCAATTCTGATTATCTCAACGTGTGGAATAGCCCTAAGTTGAGATAGTAAAAATTCGATGTGACAATCGGGAAGTGTAAGTGGGTCTCCTCCTGATAAAATAACATCTCGGATTTCGGTGTGGTTCTTTATGTAGTTTATTGCTTGCAGCCAGTCGTTTCGTTTTATAATGTGGTTTTTGTCTTTTGCAACCATGTGAGATCTGGTGCAATATCTGCAATAGGCACTGCAAAAGTCTGTAACTAGAAACAATAATCTGTCGGGATACCTGTGAACCAGGCATTTAGCAACACTGTCGTGAGTTTCACAAAGTGGGTCTTCAGCTTCACCTTTAGACATAATTAACTCGTCCATTACTGGAACAACGGTTTTTCTAAGAGGGTGATCCGGGTTAAATTTACTTAAAAGACTGGCGTAATAAGGTGTAATCCTTATTGGCAAATTTGTATTTTGGCCTGCAACAGCAAGTTCATCCTGAGAAAGGTGAAGGAAGGTTGATAAGTCTTTTATTGATTTAAAACTGTTGCGAAGTTGCCAATGCCAATTATTCCAGTCAGCTTGTGAGGTGCCGGGGAAGCGATTTGTAATGAATGCCTGCGTAACCTGATTTGGAGGGCAAGGTTGTTGCAGATTTACCTCAGCTTGTACTATTCCACCATATGGCAGTGGAGGTTCCTGGTCGTCAGCCTCACCTGAAGCAGACGCCCAAACATTCTTTTTTAAGGCTTTCATTTTTAATTATATACACATAAGATTTTTGCATAATTAAATAAGTTAATTAATGTTTTGATTACCTGATTATTACAAAGAGTTTTTTAATCCCTTCAAACTCTCAAATATTGCTGCAATTTTAGATATTTTTTTAATTGGTGTAACATACTGAAGAAAATTTTATTAACACGTAAGCCCCCTGAATAGCAGGGTTTTATAAGCTATTAACAATTGGAATTCTGTAAAAAGGGAAAATAAATATTCTTTTAAGAAGGTTTTGCGCATTTATTTGTAAAAATGAGGCTGCAAAATTTAATTAATCCGATACTGAGATGTTTTGCGATTATGGTTTTTGGTTAACTAAATCGCTAAGCTAAAATATTGATTAAATATATGGATTTCTAATTTTGAAAACTATTGAACCCATTCTGATAGCAAACTTTTTACAAAAGAATTGTTCCCAATTCCTTCTGAAAAGAAATGTGTCGCTCTCCCTTCTTGATCGTAAAAGGCGAAATGCAACTTGCTTGACTTTGTATCAACAAGAAAAATGGCAGTGGAATTGTACCATCCAATTTTTTTATCTTCTATTTTTATTGGGTTTTTAACTCTTAAAATAGTTTCATCAATTATTTCAATATTGTGATCTTGTAATAACCAGAAATATGAAGAGTCAAAATAATCATCTCTTGAAAAGAGTTTTTTAAGCCTTGCCTGAACATTCTCATCTTCTATGAAGAGAGAAGAAAATTTACCGGCATAATTTATAGTGTATGAAAGATCTCCGGTGCCTATATATTTTGGCCAGTGCTTAAGCTCTTCGGGGTTTTCAGCAGCATAATATGCCAAATAAGCATCGTAATTAAAATGTTCATTGCCTTCTTCAATGTCTTGGCCGGGAAGAGATTCGGCTCTAGATGCAAAATTTTCATTATCCAATAAAGGCACTATATAATCATTGTAAAAATATTTTGCTTCATTGAATGCGGAAATAGACGCATCATTTACTTCAACATCAATAATTTCTCCTGAAAAGGTGTTTGTTTTTATTATATGAATCAATTTGTCTTTTTCAACATAATAAGTTATTTTTTCATTAATTTCAGTAAGCAATGCTTCAATAAGAAAAACGGAATCATCTTTTATATAATAGCCTTTCTTCCATGCTTCTCCTTTTGCTTCAACAAAAAAAGCTTTATCATCATAATAAACATCAGCTTGCCAATCTTCCTGAAAAATATTGTAAGATTTGGAAATAGCAGCTATTACATCTAATTCTAACTTCAATTTATTTAATTCATCAACGACAATTGATACATTTTTTTGATTAGAGTTACACGATGATATTAATAATAAAAAGAAGTACACCGAAATGAATTTTACAGATATAAGTGTTTTCATAAGAATAGGTTTATTTTTAAGGCAAAAATATTTATTTGTTTTAGATTGAATGAATAAAGTTTATTGTTTCTTCATCAAAATCACAATTAATCCATTCATCATCAAGTGTGGCGCCAATCTTTTTATATAATTCAATTGCAGGAGTATTCCAGTTTAATACTTGCCATCTGAGGCGTTTGCAATTTTCTTTTTTTGCAACTTCAAATATTTTGTCGAGTAGCATTTTGCCAATTCCATTGCCGCGATATTCTTCTTTAACATAAATATCATCAAGGTATAGAGATTTGCCAACCCAGGTATAGTATGCAAAGAAATAGAGTGCGAAAGCAGTTATTTCTTTGTTTTCGTTTTCAGCAACAAAGCAACCAAAAAGATTTTTCTCGTTTTTCATTTGCTCAACTGAGTTGGTAACTTTTTCCGGAGCTTTTTCAAATGTTGCAAGCTCGTTAATCATTTGCAAAATTGCAGGGAAGTCTGCTTCTGTGGCTGTGCGTATTGTTGTATTCGTTTTTTTCATAATGGGAAAACGTTACTAATTTTAATTAAATCATTTTAAGCTGCCCTTTCAGGGCGCATTGTGTTACGTTGTTCATTGTGCCCAAGGCGTTGCCATGGGCTGAATTAATTTGCCCTTTCAGGGCGATTTTTCCCAAGTGTTACCATTGGGTTGGATTTAGTTGCCCTTTCAGGGAGTTGTTATTTCCCAAGTGTTACCGTTAGTTTAATTATGATGCGACTTCACGGTGTCTTATCATTTACATTTTATTCATTGCTATTTTCGGGCTGAAGGCCCAGCTTATTTTAGCCCGAAGGCTACGCCTCGGGTTGATTGATTGCGAATTTTATTGCGCCCTGAAAGGGCAGCTTAATCGTTCCACAAGTATTGCTCGTTATACTCTATTCCATATTCTTTTAAAAACAACAAATACTCATCTTTAAAGCTCATTTTTTTATGATGGTCTTCCTGTTTTTTAATGTACTCTTTGGTTTTATCATGAAGTGAAGGGCTAACTGAAAATCCTCCATATCCTCCTTGCCATGCAAATTTCGAGTAATACTTATCTTTTGTTTTAACCCATCGGCTGCTATGCCTTTTTATTTCCTCTGCAAGTTTTGCCAATGCTATATTTTTTGACATTATGCATAATATATGTACATGATTTTCAACTCCGTTTATTAATATGGGTATAGATTCATTATCTTTGATAATGCTGCCCATATATGCGTATAATTCTTCTTTTTCCTGATTGCGGATTGTACATGAATTGTTTTTGATATGAAAAATAATGTGAACGAATAATTTTGATAATGATTGTGCCATAATATATTTGTATAAGCTGCCCTTTCAGGGCGCATTGTGTTACGTTGTTCATTGTGCCCAAGGCGTTGCCATGGGCTGAATTAATTTGCCCTTTCAGGGCGTATTACCCACGTGTTATCGCTGGGTTGACCTATTTCGCCTTACAGATCGTATTACCCGAGTATCAACTGTGGGTTTACCTAATTTACCATTCAGGGCGATTTATTCTGAAAATATTACCGTTGTAATTAGTTGCTGCTTCATGATGTTTTATCATTGACATTTTATTTGTTGCTACTTCGGGCTGAAGGCCCAGCTTATTTTAGCCCGAAGGCAACGCCTCGGGTTGATTGATGCGTGGTTTGTTGCGCCCTGAAAGGGCAAATTAATAAATCTCATTATAAAATCAAACATTTATCAACCCCATACCACCTTCAGACGTTTCCTTGTAAATACTTGGAAGGTCGTGTCCGGTTTGGTTCATGGTTTTTACAATTGAATCGAAAGATACTAAGTGCTGACCATCTGAAAGCATTGCGAATGTTGCAGTGCTTAATGCTCTCTCTGCTGCGAAAATATTTCTTTCAATGCATGGTATCTGCACTAAACCTGCAATTGGGTCGCATGTAAGTCCGAGGTGATGTTCTATCCCCATTTCGGCAGCGTACTCTATTTGCAGCATTGTTCCACCAAGTAATTGAGCAACTGCTGCACTAGCCATAGCGCAGGCAGTTCCAATTTCTCCTTGGCATCCAACTTTTGCGCCTGAGATTGAGGCGTTTGTTTTAACAAGATTACCTATTATACCGGCAGTTGCAAGAGCCCTATGAATTTTTTCATCACTAAACTGGAAGCTGTCTTGCATTCTTTTCAAAACAGCCGGAACAACACCGCAAGAGCCGCAAGTTGGTGCTGTAACTATTGTTCCTCCACAAGCATTTTCTTCAGCCACGGCAAGCGCATAAGAGAAAATCAAAGTATTATCCTTCAAAGAGCCGGTATAGTTTTTCGCTTTAACAAAGTATGCTGCTGCTTTACGTCTAAGCTTTAGTCCACCCGGTAAAATACCTTCAGATTCCAACCCTCTACTGATGGAGTTTTTCATTATATTCCAAACATCATCTAAGTATTCATAAATTTGTTTTCCTTCAACTTCTTCAACCAATTCCCAAAACGATCTGCCTGTTTTTTTGTTCCATGCCAGAATATCAACCATAGTTGAGAATGGGTAAATGGAAGAAATGTTTTCGTCAATAGATTCCCCTTCAAGCTTTCCTCCTCCAACACTAAAAACAGTCCATTCATCAACTACTTCATTGCCGTTTAATGCTTCAAATTTCATAGCATTTGGGTGTTGAGGCAAATAAACGTCAGGCTTCCAAATCAATTCTGATTTTTCATTTCCAAGAACATTTATAATTGCAACATCAGTTAAGTGACCTTTGCCGGTTGCTGCAAGGCTTCCGAAAAGAGTTACCCTGAATTTTTTTGCTTCTGGGTTTTTGTGCAAAAAAACCTCTGCTGCCTTTTTGGGGCCCATAGTATGACTACTCGACGGCCCTTGTCCAATGCGGTAAATTTCTTTTATTGATTCCATGTGTATTGATTAAAATACTTAGGCAAAAATAGTGTAATTATTGTTTTTAAGGATTGAAGAATTATAAGATTTGGTATTAATGCTAGATAATATTGTTAGATAAGAGGGATGGCATCTCTGCTACCCAAAAACTGAAAGAGAAGTATGATGAGTTGCCGCCAATAATAGGAATTAGTGCAAATGCATTCGAGGGCGATAGAGAAAAGTATATGAAAGAAGGCTTGGATGAGTATCTTTCAAAACCACTCAACATGGACGAGTTCGATAGGGTTATTGCTTCACTAATTAGAACAAATATCTAAACCTACAAAATAATAGTGTTGTCTTTTTTGCGTTAAGAAATAAACTTCACATGAAACTGTTAATTGTAGAAGATGAACCGAAAGTGGTTGAGCTTGTAAAAAAAGGGCTGGAAGAATCCGGATATATCGTTGATTTTGCATATGATGGTCAAACCGGAGAACTCATGGCTTTGAAAAACCAATATGATTTAATAATATTAGATGTTATTATCCCAGTCATTAATGGTTATGAGCTATGCAGGAGAATCAGATTAAAAGACCCCAACACCCCTATAATTATGCTTACCGCTCTTGGTAGTACCGACGATAAGGTTAGTGGATTTGAATCCGGCGCCGATGATTATCTTGTAAAACCATTTGAGTTTAGAGAATTGATTGCTAGAATAAATTCTTTAACTAAAAGGGCGTCTGGAATTTCTCAATTTAAAAACACATTGCAAATTGCCGGTTTAACTCTTGACCTTGATAAAAAAATGGCCATAAGAGATGGTAACACTATTGACCTAACGGCGAAAGAGTTTGCTTTATTGGAGTATTTGATGAGAAATGCAGGTAGAGTTTTGTCAAGACCTGAAATAGCAGAAAAAATTTGGGATATTACATTTGATACGGGAACAAATGTTGTGGATGTTTATATAAATATTCTGCGAAAAAAAATAGACAAAGATTATGACGAAAAGCTTATTCATACTAAAATAGGAATTGGCTATATGCTAGAAAAGAAGTAATGGAAATCAGACAAAAACTCACTTATCAGTTTACTGGGATTGTAGCAGTAATACTTCTTATTTCATCCATATCTATTTATTTGTCTTTTTCCGAAGGAAGAAGAGAAGAGTTTTTTCACCGCCTTGAAAGCAAGACTAAACTTATTGCACAAATGCTGATGGAAATCGAAGGAATAAACACTGAGCTTTTGAGTAAAATTGAGAAGAATAACCCCCTAAGCTTGCCTAGTGAAGAGATATATATTTTTGATTATCTGAATAACCTAATATACAGTTCAGACGAGGATGATATATTTGTCTTTTCGAATGAAATGATAAATAAGGTTAGATTAGAGAACAGTGTAAGGTTTAAACAAGATGATTATGAGATACTTGGGGCATTTTACACTGGAGAATATGATAGAATTGTTGTTTTTGCGGCAGCCATTGATATTTTTGGGTATAGCAAACTTAACAGATTAAGACTTATACTTCTAATTGTTTTTATAACAAGTTTGATTATTATTTACTTTGCGGGAAAAGTTTTTGCGGCAAGAGCACTTATGCCTGTGTCAAATATAATTAATCAGGTAAATAATATATCCGATGCAAATTTGCATGAAAGAATTAATGAAGGAACAGAGCTTGATGAATTAGGAAAGTTGTCAAACACATTTAATGGGATGCTTGACAGGCTTGAAGCGGCTTTTAAAACTCAGAAAAATTTTATTGCGAATGCTTCACATGAACTTAGAACGCCACTAACTATAATTACCGGCCATCTGGAGGTTAGCCTTATGAATGACCGACCCGCCCCAGAATATAAGCAATCAATTGAGGCAGCTCTCTACGACATTAAAAATTTAAATGCTCTGGCTAATAGGTTACTTCTTTTGGCTCGCGCAAGCTCTGATTTTAGCCCTGACTCTTTTAGTATTATACGGATTGACGACTCGCTGTGGGAAGCTAGATCTGAAATTCTTAAGAGAATAAAGAACTCTGAAATCCATATATTACTTAGTAATAAAATTGAAGATGAAAGAGTCTTTAGGGTTTCTGGAAATGAGATACTAATCAAAACAGCAATAATCAACATTATAGAAAATTCCTGTAAATATTCAAGTAATAAGACATGTAGCATTGCCGTGGATGCTGACAACGACTTCCTTTATTTAAGGTTTAAAGACAACGGCATAGGTATCCCAAATGATGAATTAAATTTGATATTTGAGCCTTTCTACAGAGCTAAAAACTCAATTGGAATAAAAGGGCATGGATTAGGCCTTTCAATAGTTGACAAAATCATAAAACAACACAAAGGCACTGTTATAGTTACCTCAGAAGAGAATATAGGCTCAGAGTTTGTCATCCAATTGCCATATCAAAAGTAATTTTAATCACTTTTTAATACTAGATTAATCTCGCCTTAATTTCTTGGATATAGTTTTGTTCCCTAAATCAAAACTTATATAGATATGGAACCAAAAAGAAAAAAATTATTGCTAGTTGCAATATTATTAGCATTATTAATCTCATGGATGATTTCAGGGATATCATTTTTTAACAACATTAGCCTTAAAAATGATTTAAACCAAGAGAAACTTAATACTGAGTCACTTCTTTCAGAAAAACTTCTTTTAGAAAAAACATTAGAAAAGATTAAATCTGAAATGAATGATTTGCAAGGCTTAAATAAACGCCTTGATCAAAAAATACTTCAATTAGATGATGAACTTGCAAAAAAAGAATCTGAGCTAAAAAAACAAATTGCCAGCAATGCGCCTCTGCGTTCAAAGGTTAGGGAGCTGGAAGCTGCTTTGAGTAAGGCAAAAGAAGAATTTGACATATTGTCAAAAAAGTATAAAGAAGAAACGGAAAAGCTTGCAAATGAAAAAATGAGTTTAAAAAATCAATTAGACAAATTAATTGAGGAAAGTAAAAAACTTGAGGCTGCAAATACGATTCTTAAAGCGATGTCGGGCAATAACCATAGGGTTGAAGCCGTTAGGGGGAAAAATGATAAAATAACGGCTTTTGCAAGAAGAACTCAAAGAGTTGTATTTACATTTAAAATTCCTAAAGATGTAGGAAATGATCTTTGGTTTAAATTAATCAATCCTGAAGGCAATATATTTGAAAGCAAGGACAATAAAAGCGCCACGGTAAAAGTTACTGAAAGCAGTGTCAATTTTTATGAGGAATCTCCGGAACTTAAAAGTGTTGGCACAAAAACTATTGAGTTGATATATAAGCCGGAAAGCAGATTGTCCAAAGGGATTTATATGTTTAAAATATATTCTGGCGATCAATATATTGGGAGCAACAGCTTCAGATTAAGATAATAATTTTTAATGGTTTATTTGAATGGCAGGGCCGCTAAAATTTAAAAATGCTGAATGTGTTTTTGGCGGTCCTTTTTTTATTCACATTTTTAAAAAACTTGCAATATGAGAGTAGTTTTTGTTTTAGTGTCTTTTCTAATAATAATTGGTGGTTGTAAATCAAAAAAAGAAATCGCTTTTAGGGAGTATGATGATCAGCCAGAGACAAATAATATAGATATAGTTAGTGATGAATCAATCTCTGAAATGAATGAAGAAACTCCTTTAATCACACAAAAAGAAGAATCAATATATGTAATCGACAATTTAAGTCATCATTCAACATTGCTCAAATATCATGTGATTATGGGGAGTTTTAAGAATGTTGATAATGCAAAAAGGTTTCAAAGTCAGATTAAAGCCGAAGGATTTGAATCTCAATTATTGCAGAATGACACAGGCCTATACAGGGTATCAGCATTTTCTTATGAAAACATTAATGAAGCACGCCAAAAGGTAATTTATATTCGGAAAAACTTTAAAAAATACAACGATACTTGGTTGTTGATAAAAACAAATTAAGGTTAGGGCATTTTAAAGCATTTTACTAAACCTCCCCAAATAATTTAAAAATGGGATGAGTATTTGAAGCAATCACTTACTCGTTGAAATTGAAATGAATAAACTCAAGATTTAATCATAATGCCCGATATTAATCGAGGGTCAAATGTTTTATTTTCGAAAAAATATACTTTATACAATCTGTTTTGTAAATAACTGAAACATAGTTATTAATTTTACTTCACAATTTTCCTTCTGTCTTTATTTTGCCTTTATTATTTGTTGGATTTTCACCTTATTAATACAGGCTTTCAGTGTAATTGTAAATTCTGAAGCAATGAAAAAGCTAATCTTAATCCTGATGTTGCTTGCATCTGTTGTGCATGCACAAAAATCAAAACCACCATATCAAGATCTTATTGATCAGGCTGATAATACTTATGATAGCGGTGAAATTTATCAAGCATCCGAGATTTATTTGGCTGCTTTGGCAAAAATTGACTTATCAACAATCACATTAAATGAATATCCTTCAGTTATTAGAGCACTTGAAAGAACTGGGTATGTATTTTACATGATTGATGCCTACAATCTTGCTTTGCAATATTTTTGGCTTGCACTCGACTTAAGCAGAGAGCTTCCCGGAAAAGAACAAGCATATAGCATAATTCCCAAACTTGCAAATACTTATAAATATATGAGGCTTGAAAATGTTAGTCCTCCTCCTTTTGAAGCAGAAGAGCTTGAAACTGCAGAAGTTTATTATAAGATTATTGGTGAGCCTCAAATATATGAAAACGAACTCTATGCTTTTATTAATGCCGGATTGGTTGATGGACTATACACCGCTTCTACAGGCAGTATTTTCGGGTCATATAATCAAGATTATCCCGACAGACTTATTATGTTGCTGGGATCTGCAACTATTGCTGATTTAGACAGTGCACAAGCAATAATCAAAATAAACCCTTTTTACTTGCAGGAGGGAGAAAAGAGAATTCTTAAAAGCGATATGGCGCAAATGCTTAGTAAAGTTCCCAGAAAGGATTTTAATAGTATTTTTTGGGATTTAGCTAAAATGCAGGTGTTGTTTCACAATATAAATAATGAGCCTATTTATGACTATAGAATGCTACTAAAAGCAGATAGCCCTGAACTTGAAGAGGAAATTCTCGAAATTATGAGAAGAGATATTTATGAAACCTGGGAATGGCTTGATGCACTTGATAATGATTCGAAAGCAGATATGCCTAATATTTTTTACGACACTAACTCTAAAGGCCGATTTCAGGGAAAAACTGTTTATGAGGCATTGAAAATAACTACTGCAGATGATATTAGGTCTTTTCTTGGATTTATCAAGGTTTATCCTGCAAAATATATGGGAATTGATTATAAGATTAATGAAACATATGCAACATGGATCATAAATAGCTGTCCTATCGGCTTCGATGAGTTTTTCTCATATCTTATAAACGCTCAAACAAAAGAGGATTATCAAAATCTTGTTAGTAAATATTATTCTGAAATTACTAACGACGAGTTTTTTATAATGGTTACAATTGCTTCAGAAAAGCTGGTCGAAAAACGAAAAGTGGAGGAGGCTCTTGATTTGATGGAGAAATGCAGAGAACTTGCTGATTTAATTGAAGACAAGACCTATAAGGGGCGTTATTATTTTAGTGTAGGTAGAGTATATGATATAATTGATGAGGATGAAACTGCTGCAATTTATTATGAGAAAGCAATTCCGTACTTTATTGAATCCAACTATTTAAAAGGATTGTCGCATTGCCTCAATAATATTGGTGTTATGTATCAAAACAAACAACACTATACTGAAGCTCTCGATTATTTTAGTAGGTCTTTGGATACAAAACTTAGGCTTATGAATACAGATAGTTTTATTCCAGAGAATGATTATTTAAGCATTGCAAAAACATATTACGGAATAGGTCGCACAAACTCATATTTGGCAAATTACAAAGAAGCTTTAGAGTCGTACGAAAAGAGTATTGAATTCTGCATTAAGGCAAACACCCTCGACTCCAAATCATTTGCAGCAAGCGTTTATACTGATATTGCAAAAGTTTATAAGAAAAGAGGAGAATTCAACTCGGCTTTAAAAATTTATGAAAAGCAGCTACTCCAATTTACTGAACTTGCTGATGAACTTAATGTTGCCGACACATACGATAATATAGCTTATATAAATTTTGACTTGGGTAATTATCAATTAGCATACGATACTTATTATGCTGCCTATGAAATAAAAATGGGTTATCAAGAGTGGGATGATGCTGGATACTCAATGAGCAATTGCGCCCAAGCTATGTGGAATCTGGGAGATTTGTATATTGCTATTACTTGTCATAACATTGCTTTAGAATTGAGAAAGAAGGGCAATAGCAAAATCGGACAAGCATATTCTATTAGCAAAATAGCTTCTTTATATAATAATCTTGGTCGGCCTGAAGTTGCTGAAAAGTATTATCATCAGGCTTTTGATATATATAAAGAGCTTAATGATAGTGTGGAAATTGCAACCATTGCAAATAATATTGGAAATTTTTATTACGATCAGAAAAACTTCTCAATAGCATCTGATTATTACCATCAGACCAGGCGTATATTTGAAGACAGAAACCTGAAAAGCGAAATGGCTGGTATTTACAAGGATCTTGGCGATTTGTATGCTAAGCTTAAAAACTACAATGAAGCAGGTAATTATTATTCTAAGGCTCTTAATATAAGAAGAGATATTGATGAAAAACAAAATGTAATGTACAGCCTGATTGATTACAGCTTTGTTCTGTTGTATTCTGACTTTAAAATTGAAGAGGCTCTGGTTTTAATTAAGGAAGCACTTGAATTAGCAATTACCACTGGCAGTAAAAATTATCAGGCTTATTGTTATCAGAGTTTGGGTGATGCTTATTCTTATGGAGCAAATAATTCATTGGCTAATGAATATTATAGAAAAGCTTTAACCATTTATGCTACAATAGGAGATGTTTCAGGTCAATGCAATGTGCTAAGATTATTGGGGGCAAATGAAATTTCTAGAGGTGAATTTTTGCAAGCTTTCAATCTATATAATCAGTCACTCGAACTTGCTAGTGAAAAGGATTTAAGACTAGAAATGGCTAGAGCATACAATAATCTCACGGAGTATTACTATTATACCGGCGATTTTAATAATGCTTTTAAAACCATTGAATATGCACACAGTATTTTTGAAAAAGACAATAATCTTTATGGAATTGCCAATACACACGTTGTAGAAGGAAACACATACAATCTTATAGGAAATGCAAACTATGCTATGACATATTATTCGAAGGCTGACAGCATTTTTGTGGTTCTTGAAGACCCATTAAGTCGCGCTACAGTCTTAAATAATATGGCCACAATTTCATATATGCAGGGAGATTACAACAGGTCCTTATTGCTGCTAAACAGAGCTTTAAATATTATGGATTCAGTTGGCTTAATAACTTCTCTAAAAGTTACTGTTACAATTAATCTTGGAGAACTATATATGGAAAGAGGAATCTGGGAAGAGTCAGAATTTTATCTTGACAAGAGCATAGAGTTGTCTCAAATTATGCTAGCCACAAGACATATGTGGAATGCTAAAACCATTAAAGGAAAATTAAGAAATAAACAGGGAAGAATTAATGAGTCAATCGATATTGTGAATGAATGTTATACAGCTTTTTTGAAAAGTGATGAAAAAATGGCAATTGCCGAATGTGCAACTATCTTAGGAAAGAATTATTATGCAATTAAGGAGTTTGAAAAAGCTAAAGAGTATTTTAATATCGCCATAGATGTTTATAAAAGCATAGGCTCTATAAAAATGCTTTGGGAACCTTTATACCAATTGGCCTTAGTTTATAAAGACTTAGAAAAAATTACTGATGCTATTGCCTTTTTGAAGGAAGCAATTGGAAATGTTGAAGTTTTAAGTGGGGATTTAGTTGGCGACCCTGTCAAGAAAAAGATGTTTGCAAAAGCTAATAATAAAAAAGACATCTATCAAACGCTAATTGCTCTTTTGGTTGCTAATGGAGATGTCAAAGATGGCTGGGTGTATCAGGAGAAATTGAATGTTTATGGAATTGAAGAGCAAACCAGGGGAGAGTCGATTCGTGGAGCCGGAATTGCAAGTAATGATGAGTTTGATTTAGCACAGCTCGAATTAAGGAAAGATGGAATTTATAGCCAGTTAATAAACGAGAAATCTAAGCCTACTGGGGAAAGAAGCGAAGCAAAAATTGCTGAATTGGAAAAAATGATGAGTATTGCTAGTGATGATTATCAGAATTTTTTCTGGGATATGATTGAAAAAGGTGTAATAAATAATGACTTTGCTAATACAGTAAATCCTGAGGATCTGGATGCGAAAAGGTTTAATATGGACGATGATATAGTTGTTGTTCAATATCTTATAACTGAAGACAAGCTGATAGCTTTTGTTGCTGCCAATGATACACTGGGAGCGAAAATCATTGATGTTAGCAGAGAAGTAATTGAAAGTTATGTAAATGGGTTTTATTTTATGCTGATTGGCAAAGCAGATATTTCTAATATTAAGGCAACCTCCGAACAGTTATATAATGTTCTTATTGAGCCAATTAAGCCTTTAATAAAAGACAGAGTAAAAATCGCTTTTGTTCCCGGAGGAGTATTGGTAAAACTACCATTTCAAAGCCTTGGATATTCATCAAATACTGGATTCAAATATTTTGGAGAGTCGCATAAAGTCTTTTATATCAACGACATGAATAATACAGTTATAGAAGAATCATTAGTAATTGCTAATGCAAATCTACTCGCATTCGGAAATGCAGACAATACATTACCGTATGCTGAGGAAGAAGTTGATCTAATTAGAAATCTTGTAAAGAACTCTACAACGTATATAAAAAGTGCGGCAATGGAAGATATTGCCAAAAATCATATGAATAATTATCAAATTGTTCATTTTGCAACACACGGTATTCTTGATCCTGTAAACTTTAGAAATGCTGAATTCAAGTCACAAATGCAACTTTTTGTTTAATCAAATTTAATGATAAAAATTCAATTGGTGATAAGAACCCCAATTTTTTTCTTGGTCTGTTATTTAACTTGTGTTGAACATATTGAATTTGTTGATTAGTAATATTTTCAAAAGAAGACCCTTTAGGAAAGTATTGCCTGATAAGCCCATTTATATTTTCATTAGCACCT
>JAGXRQ010000005.1 GCA_018335675.1 Bacteroidota bacterium
GTTTTGTATCTTTCACAGTCTTGTCAATGGTAGATTAGTTTAATCGTTGAACCGTTGAATTGTTTAATTGCTAAAATGCTAAGCAACTAATTAAACATAAAACGACTAAACGACTAAATAATTACCATAACCTTCTTTTAGGTGACTATAGCGGCAGTGTCCACCTCTTCCCATTCCGAACAGAGAAGTTAAGCCTGCCTGCGCAGATGGTACTGGAGTTACATCCGGAAGAGTATGTCGTCGCCAAACTTTTATTAAAGCCCTCCATTTTTGGAGGGCTTTTTTTATTTATGCATTTCAAATATTATATTATTTTTGCCCAAAACTAAATATTTAAAAAATGACATATATAAAGACGTTCCACTTCAACCCTTTTCAGGTTAATACCTATGTAATATATGACGAAACAGGAGAGTGCGCAATTATCGACCCGGCTTGCTATACTGAAAGTGAAGAAAAAATCTTTAAGGATTTTATTTTACAGAATAATCTTAAACCGGTTCTTCAGCTGTACACTCACTGTCATATTGATCATGTTCTTGGAACAAACTTTATTTCAAAGACATTTGGACTAAAACCCATAACTCATCAAGACAGCGCTATTTTCATTGATAACGCAAAAAGCTATGGTGCAAGTTTTGGATTTGAAATAAACGATCTTGTTAAACCGGAAAAATGGATATTAGACAATGAAGAACTGAAATTCGGGAATCAGTCTTTTAAAGCAATTCATACACCCGGGCATGCAGCTGGAAGTATCTGCTTCTATAATGAAGCAGAAAAGACTTTATTTAGCGGCGATGTTTTATTTCAAGGCAGCATAGGAAGAACCGACTTGCCAACGGGAGATTACGATACTCTTATAAAATCAATAATAAACAAATTGCTTATATTGCCTGATGATGTGACCGTTTATCCAGGACACGGAGACAAAACTAGCATTAAATACGAAAGAGTAAATAATCCTTTTCTTAATGGAATATATTAATCCTACCTTAAACTTTTTAAATACTTATAAAGTTCGCTATCGGTAGTTAGAATAATGCTTGTTTTATTATCAAATGATTTTTCAAGTGCTTCCATTGCTCTAAGAAAACTGTATAATTCTCTAGACATTGAACTTCTATTATAAGCATTTGCATAAATTGAAGTTGCTCTAGCATCAGCCCGACCTCTAATAATTTCAGACTCCTTAACAGCTTCTGAACGGATTTTTGCAAGATCTCTCTCTTTATCCCCTTCTATTTTTCTCGCCTCACCCTGTCCTTCAGAACGAAACTGCTCGGCAATACGATTACGTTCGCTAATCATTCTGTCATATACTCTTCTTCTAACTTCGTCAACGTAATTTAATCTTTTAAACCTAAAATCTAGAATTACAATTCCTAAATCTTTTGTTCTTTCGTTGGCTCTCTCTAGTATCATTGCTTCGATCTTTGCTCTTCCTACAGTAATATCTTCCAAATATTCAAGATCTTGCAAGTAGTCTTCAGATACCTCAGGTTTCCTGTTGGATGAGCGAACAATGTCAATTAACTGATAACTTGCTACAGCATTACGTGTTTCGCCGTCTAGAATGTCATCTAGCCTTGATTGACCAGAACGTTCATCTTTCAGTCTTATAAAAAATTGCAGAGGATCAGTTATTTGCCATCTTGCGTAAGTGTCAACATGTATAAACTTTTTATCCTGAGTAGGAACCTGATTTGGATCTCCATCCCATTTTAAATATCGTTTATCAAAGTATTGAACTTTCTGAATAATAGGCACTTTAAAATGTAGTCCGGGCGTAGTTTTTAAGCCGCCTACAGGTCTTCCAAACTGTGTTACAATTGCTTGTTTAGTTTCGTCTAATATAAACATACTGTTAAAAAACAGTATTGACGCAACAATTGCTAATACTAATATTAAGATTTGTTTTGTTTTCATCTTTTTTAAATTTTAATGGTTAAAGGCACTGTTTTTTAATCTGTTTAATCTTTTTTCTGTTGAAGATTAAATAAAGGCAGAAGATTTGTGCCCTTTTCATCCATTATTATTTTGTTGTCAATCTTAGGAAGAATTCTTTCCATTGTTTCAAAATAAATTCTTTTTTTAGTTACTTCAGGCGCTTTGACATATTCATTATATAACGCAATAAAGCGCTCAGCCTCTCCTGTAGCGATATTAATTCTATTTGTTGCATATGCTTCAGCAAGTTGAACAATCTCTTGTGCTTCACCTCTGGCGCGTGGGATTACTTTATTGTATTCCGACTCGGCCTTATTAATCAATGTTTCTTTTTCTTGCTGAGCTTCATTAACAGCATTGAAAGATGCCTTAACAGCTTCGGGTGGGTTTACATCCTGAAGAACAACCTGAACAATTCGAATACCGTTCTCATATTCGTCGCACATCTTCTGCAGAAGAACTTCAACGCTTGAAGCAACTTCTTGCCTGCCGACGGTCAGCACCTCATTTACTGTTCTGTCGCCTATTATTTGTCGCATTGCTGCTTCTGACATATCATGAAGTGCATCTTCTGCATCACGCACCCTGAATAGATATTTGTATGAATCTACAATTCGATATTGCACAACCCACTCTACATCTGCAAGATTTAAGTCGCCTGTAAGCATTAGCGATTCGTCTGCATATGCGGTTTTTGCGTATTGTGTACGCAAAGACGATGTAGAAACGGTTCTGAATCCAAACTCCTGTTTTAATTGCCTTTGAACAGGAATTTTATACATTTTCTCAATGCCGAATGGCAAGATGAAGTTTAGTCCGGGCTGAACAGTTCTGTTATACTTTCCAAGCATAAGAACTACTCCCTCTTTTTCAGGACCTACAGTTCTAATTGAAGTTATAAGCAATATAAAAAGGAATAATCCTATTACGAATTTTTTCCAATGCTTCTTCATAAAGAACTCAAAATAGCTTTGTTGTTTTGTTGGCATGATTATTTGATTTTAGGATATATGTAAAAGTATAAAAAAATAAAAACCCTCTGAAAAAAACAGAGGGTTTTTAATGCAAGCGGAGAAAGGTTATTTAATAGGCTCTCCAGGTTGACGCCATCTTACATCATAGTATCCCGGTCGTTCCTGAACAGCTTTTCTTTTAAATTCTTCATTATATCCTGCACCTTTTGGATTAGGACGAATTCCACCTTCTTCATTGATATATCTGTCGTTGTATTTTGTAAAAAGGTAGTATCCTAGTTCTCTCCATCTTTCAACAACAAACTCAGCATTGTTTACTGAGAAATCTGTGAGAAATTCACTCATAAGTCCTTTATTGGTTTTGCTCAAAGACAGCGCTGCCTGGTCAATTGCTTTTGTCATGTTTATTGACCGTGTTTCCAGTTCGCTCTGCACTTTCTGAATGTCTTTTATCATATAATTATACATTCCATAAGCATAATTTGCAACAAGATTGAAAACCCAAAAAGCAGATTCCCATTCAAATTTGTTAATATCAATAATGGTAAGGCTTTTAGGAGCTTTTGTCATACCCATATAAAGAGGCATATAACAAGTAGAATAAGTATCATCAACGCCGTACCAGAAAATGCCGCCTATTTCGTCGGGAAGCCAATTTCTAGATTGAGAAACAAAAGAGAATCCTGTTTGTGGCTGAGAAATAGTTCTTTCCCATGAAAACTTCATTTTTTCACCATCCTTGTCAACAACATCGTCAAAGCCAAAGACTAATGGTCTCCATCTGTAAGGATTATTGTGAGGGCCTGCAGCAAAACCTTCTGCAGTGTAATAAGGAGAATCATGGAAATGATCTCTAACAAATGCCATCATATCTTCAAGAGTAACTAGCCTGTCAGGTTTAATAAACAATGGATAAGGTTCTGCTCCTACAACACATCTCCAGTAATCATCTGAAAATTTTTGTGAAGGAGCTGCTCTTCTGTAAACGCTCCATACTCTACCTTCGCAAAGAAGAAGAGAAACTGGGTCAAGCGGATTATAAGCATCAACAAAGCTGAAATCTTCTTTTTTACCAGAAAAATAACCTCTCTCTTTTGCAAAATCTACAAGATCTTCTGACCACATCCAATTGTTTTTGTCTTTCCAGTCTATTTTACGAATACGTGCCTGATTTGCATGTGCTGCAATATATCCTTCCGGCACTCTTGCTGCCACCCATACTGCGCCTTTGCCGAATTCTCCTTTTCCAATTAACTCAAGAACCCATGCTTCGTTTTTATCTGCAATAGAGAAAGATTCTCCTGTGCTTGCATAACCGTATTCTGCAACAAGATCAGTCATGATTTTTATTGCCTCTCTAGCAGTTTTCGCTCTTTTAAGCGCTATATACTTAAGGCTGCCATAGTCCATAATGCCGTTTGGTGTGCCAAGTTCTTCTCTACCTGTAAATGTGGTTTCGCCAATTACAACCTGAAACTCATTCATGTTGCCAATAACCTTATAAGTGCGAGGCACCTGTGCTATTTTACCAAGAAATTTTCCGGTGTCCCATTCATATATTTCCACAGAATCTCCAGGTTGGTAAGTGCCGCCAGGGTAGAATTTTAATGGGTCTATAAATCCACCGGCATCTGCCAGATAGCTTATCATAACACTGCCATCAGCACTAGCCCCTCTAGACACTAGCACGTTGGTGCATGCGTTTGACTGCAAATAAAGACCTGTTACTGAAATAACAGCCATAAATGCAGCAAGAATAATTTTGCTTTTTTTCATTCGTGTGAGTTTTTGGTTAGATATTCAATTATATAAAGAATTTTTCCATTATACCATCTTAGTTAGAAACGATGTTAATGCATAAAATGTTTATCAACATTCTAACTTTAAAACACAAAAATAATAGAAATTTGAAAAAGGGCCGATTGAACAATCGTTTTGGGATTATAATAATTGTTAATTCTGTTCCCAGCTGCTTCCATCTTTAGAATCTTTAACGGTTATATTTAAAGCGCCAAGTGAGTCCCTTATTTTATCAGATGCTGCATAGTCCTTCTGTTCGCGTACTTTTTTTCTCATGTCAAGGATAAGCTCCATCAGTCCGTTAATAGTTTCTATGCTTTTCTCGTCGTTTCTGATATTATCATTTAATCCTAAAATATCAACAAGGAAAGTTTTAAAAACATTTTTAAGTATTTCAATATCTTTTGACATCAGGCTGTCTTTTTTGTCATTAACAGAATTGATAATTCTAACAGCATCAAAAAGATGAGCTATTACTATTGGGCTGTTAAAATCATCATTCATTGCATCATAACAATTCTGTTCAATTTTAGAGATATCTGCAGTAGACTTGTCGGAAGATTGAAGTTTATTAAGAGTACCCATTGCCTGAAAAAGCCTTTTTAAACCTTTTTCAGCAGCCTGTAATGCTTCATTACTAAAGTCAAGGGTGCTGCGATAATGAGCTTGAAGAATAAAAAACCGTATAGTCATTGAGTCATAAGCCTTTTCCAGTGCTGCATGATTTCCGGAGAAGAACTCTTTCAGGGTAATAAAGTTATTTAGTGATTTACCCATTTTTTGACCATTAATTGTTATCATATTGTTGTGAAGCCAATATCTAACTGCATCTTTGCCGTTAGCAGCATTAGACTGTGCTACTTCACATTCATGATGGGGAAATAGAAGATCCATTCCACCTCCGTGAATATCGAAAACCTCGCCCAAATATTTTGTACTCATAGCCGAACATTCGAGGTGCCATCCCGGAAAACCATCACTCCAAGGTGACGGCCAACGCATAATATGCTCAGGCGAGGCTTTTTTCCATAGAGCAAAATCGACCTGATTTTGTTTTTCATTCTGACCTTCAAGATCGCGTGTATTTGCCATCATATCTTCAAGCACCCTGCCGCTAAGCTTGCCATAATTGTGAGTTTTATGATATTTTTCCACATCGAAATAAACAGATCCATTTATTTCATAAGCATAACCTGCATCAAGAATTGCTTTTACCATTTCAATTTGCTCAATAATATGCCCCGACGCACGAGGTTCAATGCTTGGTTTCTTAACATTAAGCATATCCATGTCTTCATGATATCTATCGGAGAAATATTGAACTACCTCCATTGGTTCAACCTGCTCAATCCTGGCTTTTTTGGCAATTTTGTCCTCGCCTTGATCTGCGTCATTTTCAAGATGCCCAACGTCAGTGATGTTTCTTACATAGCGAACTTTATAACCAATGTGCTGTAGATATCTAAAAACGAGATCAAAGGTTATGGCCGGACGCGCATGGCCCAAGTGTGCATCACCATAAACTGTAGGCCCACATACATACATGCCTACAAAAGGAGTATTTATAGGCTCGAAAATTTCTTTTTTCCTTGTGAGAGAATTATATACAGTAAGTTTTTGTTTAGTCATGGCATTAAAATTTTTCAGTGCAAAGATAATTATTTGAGTCGAAAGTCGGCAGTCGAAAGTCGGCAGTCGAAAGTCGGCAGTTGAAAGTCGAAAGTCGAAAGTCGTCAGTCGCTTTCAATCGGGACAATCCATTCAATCTCATTGTCACCTTTTCCTGTAACTTTCCTGTAACTTTTCTGTCACCACTCAGGACTCACGACTCAGGACTCCCTCATCCTTTTCCATTCTAACAAGCCCATAACAGCTAGAATTAAAAAAACAAAAAACTGAAAACTTGTAAAAACTAATCCTTTATGAAAATACAGAGGAACAGATATTAGATCGCCAATTATCCAATAAATCCAATTTTCAATTCTTTTTCTTGCCATAAACCACATTCCTACAATAAATATTGCTGTAGTAAACGCGTCAATATAAGGGATGTATGAACTTATATAATCTGTATCGTTGCTTTTTAGAATCCAAAGGACCCAAAGAATTATCCAAAAACCTATTATTACTGCAGCTATTCCGGCTATTTGTTCTCTAACAGAATTCCATCTTATCGGAATTGTTTTTTTGTTAGCGTCTCTTCTGGTCCATGCATACCAACCATATATACTCATACCGGCATAAAAAAAGTTTATACCCATGTCTGCGTATAATTGGGCAAAAAAACAAATGTAAATGTAAATCACCGTGCTTATTATTCCGCTTGGAAATACTAGTATGTTTGCTTTTCGGGCATACCAAACACTTAAAAGTCCAAAAACAACGGCAATATATTCTAAAATTGTTGTTTCCTTAAGATTTATTAAGAACACGTTGAAAAAATCAGACATACTTGTTTTTTATAATTTGCAAATATACTTGGAATATCAAATGAAAGAATTAATGCTTAGAAAAAAGCCCTTATTTGGATGTTTCCGGTGTGAATAGCCGCATTGTCAGGTGATTTTCTGCCGTGATAATTCACTATAAGCATTAAGTATTCATTGAGATTTTGTTGCCAAGCAATATTCCACAATTGATTCAGCCCCGGCTTTAGGCTTTCTAACATGTCAAAGGCAATTGGAGTGTTTTCGTCGAATGGATAATCTATTTGAGAAAGTTGAAAACGAATAACTACAGACCCTTTGCCAGGAAAGTTGATTCTTGAGTCTGCGCCGGCTTTGTTAATTATTGCATATTCCTGAATACTACTATCATGGTTTTGTTTTCTTTGATGTCCGTAAAACAACCCAACCCTGAATGTATTGCTGAAAAAAACATTAAATGTTGGCTCGGCTTCTAATGTTGTAATACTAAAGTTCCTAGAATTGAAATACTCCGAAGTTGCTGTCCTATTGCCACTTCCTAACATCATAACAACAGAGTATTTTCTTGATAAATTCCATCTTGTTGTTAGAGTTAGCATTTCATTTTTCCTTGATTCAACCCCATTACTTAAGAGTATTTTATTTCTATCGTCTCTATATGTAAGCTCCAGGCCGTAAACAGGGTTAGACCTGTTGAAAAACAGTGAGTTTCTCAATGAAGTATTCATTGATGTTATTAAAGTATCGGCAAGACTAATATAAAAAGGATTAAATCCCGAAATTGTTAAAGCTTCCTGAATCTTTTTATTAGAACTGAAAACAGTCTGATTATTGAACTTTGACAAAAGTTTTTTGTATCCCGATTCTTTACTCCATTTTTGACCGGGATTTATATTTAAAGAATGACTATATATATTCGTAAAAACACTTACAAAATCATCAGTTGGAATAAACACTCTAATAAAATTAGCTTCATCAGGAAATTGCGACAATTCAAATTCATCTAATTCCATTATTCCATTACCGTTATAATCAATCCACACATATGCTCCTTGCCCGGCAGGGACTTCAACATACAAAAACTCACGCTTCCTTTCCATTCCGCTTGCTATTTCATAAAATAAAGTTGAAGTAATTATACCATCTGCCATTCTTGTAAAATACTCCAATCTGCCTGCCACAGAATTATCTTTTTTAGAATTGGTGGTTGAAAGAGTTTTATATTCAGTTTTTCTATAAATAGAACTTATTGACAGTCTTTGATTTGGGTTGGTCGCAAACTTATAAGTAGCACCATATTCATCAGATATTGAAGCCGTATTAAAACTATTATTTTGTGGAAGGAAATCATTTCTGTGAATGTAAAACAGTTTAAAATTATTTTCTTTTTGTTCTTCGTTTGTGATAAATACTTCTGATTGATTAAAGGCAGAGCTGTTAGGCTTTAGAAAAGAAGTTTGTTTATCAGCCACTTTAATGTCTTCCATTTTATGAGTAAGTCCGATATTAAAGTGCTTAAATATTCTTGTATAGCCTGTATAATGTCTGTAAAAGTTTGTCATATCTATTCCTGAAGCACTCAGATAGTTTCCTTGATAAAAAACGCGGTTATTGTTGTTTTTTAATCGTGTATCAATTCCATTTTTAACTCCTTTATAAAAGTCGCCTTTTAAAAATGAGGAAACATTATATTTAACGTATCCGTGGTCTTTATTAATAAATGAAAATTCTATTGTAGAATGATGTTCAGTTTCCGCTTGGGTCAGTTGTGAAAGCACCCAGTCTCTTTCAAACTCAACACTTCTGTATCTTTCAATAGGTGTGAAGGTTTTTTCGGAAGTTTCGTGTGTGATATTTGTTTCTAAATTCCAGTTTGAACTTATGTTAGATGTGTTTTTAAAGTATGCTAACACACCCATTCCGCTGTTGTCTTTTTTATCAAAATCTGAAAACATATTTTTGTCGTAATTAGAAAATGCCCATTCTACACCTGCTGATGTTTTTTCCGATAGAATCAAATCATATGCTATAGTAAGCATTTGCGACTTTTCAGGGGCTTTTAATAATTGTATTGGCTCATGAGTGCCTTGAAGCTGTCCGTTTATAGGGGCAATCCATTGAAACACCCTTCCATTTGCTGAAGATTGAATTTGGCGATAATTTCCTTTTCCTTCGCCTAAGTAAGTGAAATTTACCTGGTAATAAGCCTTTTCAGGATTTGTAGAATGAACAAAAATAGTATCATATCCAAGTGTGTCTGTCATGAGATACATAGCTCTGTCGTTTCTAAATCCAATACTATCGAAGCTCCAGGTAAAAGCTTTGTTAATGCTGTCGCCAACAGATGCTAAAAGATCTTTTTGACTTTCCGAAAGTTCACGGAACAAAGGCTGAGAAGGATTATCCTGCTCAGAGAAAAAGTTTATTCTTACATTTCCATGCTTTGTGTTTGTTGCTGCTGATGTGAAGTACATGCTACGAGCATAATCTCTTGATGCATATTCAAATTCTACGGTTATTCTGCTGCTTGAATTTATCAGCCTCCTTGATGTGAAAGTGATTTCTCCCTGATTGTAATCTATTGTATAATCATTTTCCATTCCTCTTGTAAGCAACATTCCGTCGATAAATACTTTTTCTGAGCCTGCAATAACAATGATAAAACTTTCCGCATTATTGCCGCTTAATTTATATGGACCTTGGTTGCCATTTATACCATTAAATTGATTTTTTGAATAAATCCCTTTGGAAATCGCACCGGCAAAGGTTATATCATTATTCTCTAAAAATTCTTTAATAGAATCATTATCAGCTTTTGAATTATACTGAATCATTCCACCTTGAGATTTACGAGAGAAATTCAAGAAATGCCCTTTAGGTTTTTCAACCTCAAAATCTCCGGCTGTCAGAGTGGAATTATATCCTGTAAGTTGTATAAAAACCTTGTCGAAGTCTTGTAATTGCTGTGTAGTACCTTCAGGCTGCAAAGGAATATCCTGATCTGAGATAACTGCTAAAACCTCAATGTCGTCTGTTAGCTTGCCAGCCAACTGAAGATTCATTGCCGAATTTAGCGACAGATCTTGATTATTGCCAACGGTGACACCCCTGGTTATGCTTCCGGAAGAGCTAAGCTCAGGGATATCGAGCAAGCCCTTATCCCCTGATGGAGCAACCGCAGTAAGTCGCCTGAATGATTCTCCCGGCCCAGGCAAGCTAATCCATGATGTGTCTTTATGGAAATACGGTTTTGAGAAGTTTACAGGAAATACCTGATAATTTACCCTCAGAGAATCCTGTCTCCAAAATTCAGAAATTTTCAAAATCAGTTCTGAGGTTATATAATTTATATTGTAGAATGCTTTTTCAAGTGGGTTGTTGTTGGGGTCGAATATTTCAAAGCTCTCTTCTATAATGCTAAGGGAGTCGAGTAATATTTTGGCATGATTTGCCGGAATTTTATATGAACGATAGTTATGGGGATTTTGAGCCGACAAAAAAAATGTCAGGGTAAAAATTAAAAAGACACATATACTTGCTTGACGTAACAAGGGATTGTTTTTTTAACAAATATAGTTGAAAACAGCAATATTATATGATTATCTATGCCAAAAGGTTCCACGCAAAATACGCAAAATTGCGCAAAGTTCTAAATCAACTACTCAATTCATTGCAACTTGTTGCCTAGCCTTAATATCGGGATATTTCAAGTCAAAAGTCAAATCACTATTTGTTACTTTGTTACTGTCTTTGCGGTTTTTGCATATTTTACTTTTGTGGTTTTTGCGTGGTCAAAAAACATGCACCGAAACACAAATTGATATTATCTGGTAAGACAATATCGAAAACAAATATTCTTCTATTTCAAACAAAATTATACCTAACTTAGTTTATTATTTGTAAAAGCACGAACTTAAAAACAATTAACTATGCAAACTGACCTCGATATTGCAAAAGCTGCAAAAATGCAACACATATATAATATAGGTGAAAAACTTGGCTTAAGTAAAGACGATATGCATCTTTACGGAAACCATATTGCAAAACTTCCATTAAAACTTATTGACGACAATAAAGCTAAAGGGAAAAAGCTGGTTCTTGTTACAGCTATTACACCTACTCCTGCCGGTGAAGGAAAAACAACTACTTCGATTGGTCTTACAGAAGGATTAAACAAGATTGGAGTGAAGGCAACTGTTGTAATCAGAGAACCATCATTAGGTCCGGTGTTTGGGATTAAAGGTGGTGCTGCCGGCGGTGGATATGCGCAAGTGCTTCCTATGGAGGATATTAATTTGCATTTTACAGGAGATCTTGCTGCTGTTGAAAAAGCACATAATTTATTAGCTGCTCTAATTGACAATCATCTTCAAAGTAAAAACAATTCATTAAACCTCGACCCAAGAAAAATTTTATGGAAAAGGGTTATTGATATGAATGAAAGAGCCCTCCGAGACATAATTATTGGTCTTGGTGGTCCGGTGCAAGGCGTCCCAAGACAATCGGGTTTCGATATCACGGCTGCTTCTGAAGTTATGGCAGCCTTATGCCTTGCAAAAGACATTAATGATTTAAAGGAAAAATTCGGAAATATTCTGGTGGGATACACCTATGATGATAAACCTGTTTATGCCAGAGATTTTAACGCTCAAGGCGCTATGGCTGCTTTAATGAAATACGCTATAATGCCTAATTTAGTTCAAACAATTGAAGGAAATCCTGCTATTATTCACGGTGGTCCTTTCGCAAACATAGCTCAGGGCACAAACACCCTTATTGCAACCAAAATGGGATTGTCGTTGTCAGATTATGTTGTAACTGAAGCAGGGTTTGCATCAGAGCTTGGTGCTGAAAAGTTTCTTGATATTAAATGCCAATATGGAGGGTTAACGCCCAACGCCTCTGTTGTTGTTGCCACCATCAGGGCGCTTAAATACCATGGAGGGGTGAAGCTTGCAGAACTTAAGAAAGAAAATGTGGAAGCAGTGAAAAAAGGCTTACAGAACCTTGAAAAACATATCGAAAACATCAGACATTTTAATCTTAGTCCCGTTGTTGCAATCAACAAATTTGCTACTGATTCCGACGAGGAGATTCAAGCAGTTATGGCCAGATGTAACGAGCTTAAAGTTAAAGTTGCAATTTGCGAAGCTTGGGAAAAAGGCGGAGATGGCGCAATAGAGCTTGCAAAGCTTGTAAAAGCGGAAGCAGATAAATGCTCAACCTGTTTTGAGCCACTATATAGTTTTGACTGGAGTATTGAGAAGAAAATCGAAACCATTGCCACTAAGCTTTATGGGGCCGACCATGTCGAGTATTCTATAGAGGCGAAAAAACAGATGGCAATGTTTGAAAAAATCGGACTAGACAAACTACCGGTATGTATTGCAAAAACACAAAAGTCTTTATCAGACGACCCAAACAAAAAGAACAGACCAATTGGGTTTACAGTTAAAATTAGAGAGTTTGAAGTTGCTGCCGGCGCAGGTTTTATAATTCCCATTGCCGGCACAATTATGAGAATGCCCGGATTACCAACCGTGCCGTCTGCCGAAAACATCGATATCGATAATGATGGAAATATAACGGGGTTGTTTTAGGGGGTATAGGGTATAGGGGTATAAGGGTATAAGGTATAGGGGTAGGGTGTGCTTGGAGCAGAGAGCAGTGGCTGAGTTTCGCTAAGCCGCAGGAAGGTGACAGAAAAGTGACAGGAGAGTTACAGAAAAGTTACAGGAAGGTGACAGGAAAGTGACTCAAGACAAGGTATAGAAATAAAACAAATAATCACCCCAAAAAACAAATATTATATACCAAGACAAAACGGGTCAAACATATAAATTTATTTTTTCGGAAAATTTCTGGTAGAGACGCGAAGCATCGCGTCTCTACAAACATCCATTAATTTTCTTAACACGAATCCTACCCCCCAACACTACTTATCAAAACAATCCCCCCAATCCCCTACCTGTGGAAAACACTTATTAAACCACCAAGTTTCACGTAGTACTTGTTAATAAAATTATGTGCGCATAAACAATTGAAAAACAGCGCATTAAAAGCAACATCAAAAAATATCAAAAAAAAGTTCATAATTTGTTAATAACTTTCGTATTAATTATGTAATTTTACCTATGCTATATGCTGATTTTATTGATGTTTTACTTAGTGTTTAAATATAAAATAACAAAAAAATCAGACATATTGGATAAAACCAATGTTTAATATCAAATTTTGAAAATTCTTTAATTATTCACTAATTACTTTTTTAAACCCAAACCTTAATTTTAATTATTATGAAAAATCGAGTACAATTATTAATGAAAAGTTTTGCCGCATTTATGCTGGCAATGTTTTTGGTTGTGCCAGCTTTCTCTCAAATACTGAAAGAAGGTACTTTACCAAGTATTAAGTACAACGTTCCTGACACCAAGGAAGTTGTTGATGTTCCTGTTAGCATTAACTGGGAACAGGTTCACAAAGAGGATGCGATCAACGCAGAGAACAAACTTCCTATGAGAGGTGGTTTTTCAGTTGAAGTTGGAAAAAGCATCAATGATTTTGGCGAATGGATGAGACTTCCTGACGGCAGAATGCTTTGGCGTGCTACTCTTAGAGCTGATGGTGCTCAATCTCTTGGTGTTGTATTTCACAACTTTCAATTACCTGAAGGTGCTGAACTGTGGACGTACAACAATGGTAAAGCTATGATTAATGGTGCACTTGGTATGCATAATAATCATGAATCTAAAATGTTAAGTACAAGAGTACTTTTCGGTAATACTATTACTATTGAGTATATTGAAACTCCTGCTAGTGGTAGCAATAGCTTCAATAGTTCTTCTGCTGCAGGCTCAACTCTTCGCGATTTGAATGCCTCAGAATCTATCGATATTAAAGGTTTGGAAATTAAAGAACCAAGACCATATAAGTCTAATGTTGATCTAATTGTATCAGAACTGATATATATATATCAGGATAACTATTCTATTTTTGACCAAAGCAAACCTGCGGATGGAGGTTCAGCAGCATGTCAGATTGACATTAAGTGTTCACCTGTTGGCGACCCTCATACTGACACAAGAAGAGCTATTGCACATACGTTGAATAAAATTGGTGCTAACTGGTATTATTGCTCTGGTGGCCTTCTTAACAATACTCTTGAAAACTGGACACCTTATTTTTATACTGCATGGCACTGCGGTGATGGTGCATCTGCTGCAGATAGAAACCAATGGCAGTTTTACTTTAACTATGAGCGCTCGGCTTGCGGTTCAGGTACATATTATAAAGCTGACGTAATGACAGGTTGTGTTCTTAGAGCAGTTGACCCAATTAGCGGTGGAGCTGACCTATTGCTGGTTGAACTTAACAACTCTGTTCCTGCAGCATACAATCCCTACTTTAACGGATGGAACAGACAAGATGTTGCTTCTACTTCCGGAGCTGGTATTCACCACCCTGCAGGTGATGCAAAAAAGATTTCTACCTATTCTGCTACTTTGCAATCTGCAACTCCAACTATCAGCGGACAAACATTTGCTACTAACGCTTCATGGCGTGTAGTATGGTCAGCAAACGCTAACGGACATGGTGTAACCGAAGGTGGTTCATCAGGATCTACTCTTTTAAATAATGCCTTACTTGCTGTTGGCAACTTATCAGGTGGTAGTTCTACTTGTGCGAGCCCTACTTCTGCAGACTTCTACGGAAAACTTGCTTATCAGTGGGATACTAAACCAAATGCAGATCAGAAACTAAGACCTTGGTTAGACCCAGCAGGAACAAACCCTAACACTCATAGAGGTTGGGACCCAAAATGGACAACAAACCCACCGGTGGCTAACTTTACAGCTACTCCTACAAATGCTCCGGCAGGTAGTGAAATTCAATTCACTTGTACTTCTACAAACGGACCAACTGAATGGGAATGGAATTTTGGGGCAAATGCTTTCCCTCAAACTTCTACAGCAAGAAATCCTAAAGTTGCATGGGTTACTCCAGGAACATACACTATTTCTCTTACTGTCAAAAATTCATACGGACAGAATACTAATACAAAAACTGACTATATAACTATTACCACAGCTCCTGCTCCACCGGCTACAAACCCAGTTACAATAGGTGCAGGTACAACCGGTTCTATGCATCCATTAGGTTATGATAGTAGAGTAGCAGGTGGAGCAAGATATGTGCGTAGCGCATCAATTTACACAGCAGCACAAATAGGTGGCGGTGGTTTAATAAGCCGTTTGGAGTATTTCACTAACACCGCTCAAACTTCCCCAAGAACTGTAACTATTTACTTGAAGCATACAACAGCAACTTCATTTACGGCTGCTGAAGCATATAGTGCTTTGCTATCTGGCGCAACTCAGGTATATCAAGGATCTTTAACTCCATCTACGGCTGGTTGGCAGGTATTTAATTTAACCTCGAGTTTTATTTATAACGGAACCAACAATTTAATGGTAATTGTTTTGGCCGATGGTTCAGCAGCTAACACAAATTCAAACGTTGGTACCAGGTATTCAACAGGTGCTGCAAATACCCATCAGCAGTGGTCAGGTAATACTGATCCAATAGGTACAGGTACAAGAAACACTAACCTTCCAAATATTCGTATGACATTTGCTCCAAACACTGCTCCAGTTGCAAACTTTGGCGGTGCTGAAAGTATTTTCTTAGAAAATTTTGAAGGCGCATCTTTTCCTCCGACTAATTGGCTAATCAATAACGCTGATGCTGGTGGTAATACATGGGTTTCTTCAAGTGCTCAAAATAAAACCGATGGTGGAAGTAAATCTGCATCCCACCCATACCACGCAACCCAAACTGAAAATGGATACTTAATTACACCTCAGATTTCATTACCTGCAGGTTCAACGATTTATTTAAACTTTTGGTCTTTTAATGGTTATCCAACATGGTACGGCAAAAACAGCGTACTTATCTCTACAACAAATACCAATATAGCTTCATTTACTGAAATCTGGAGCCCGGCTGCTGTTGCAGAATCATGGGTAAACACCAATATTAGCTTATCGGCTTATGCCGGACAAAATGTTTACATCGCATTCCGCTATCAGGGTGCAGATGCTCATGACTGGTGGTTAGACGATGTTGCTATACAGGTCATAAATTCTAATCCGATTACAGTTTATGAAGGTGATCCTGTGTCTGTTTTTGATTTAAGTACAAACAATCCATTGTATTGGGATTGGACAACTACAGGTGCTTTAGTTTCTAAGCATTCTACAAAGGATTTAAATCTTCAGTATAATGTTGCTGGGCAATACCCCGTTAGCCTAAGAGTTGGTAATCCGGGTGGTACAAACACAAAAACTGTAAATAATTTTGTTACAGTTGTTGGTCGTGCTCCTATTGCTAATTTTAACGCTAAAGGAAACCTTAAAAACGAATTTTATCAGGCGTTTTCTCCTGTTGGTGGCTCAGTAGCATATACTGATCTTTCAACCAGAGTTCCTACTTCATGGAGTTGGTCGCTAACCGGTGGTAATCCATCAGCGCCAACAACCCAAAACCCGACAGCAAGCTATGCTACTGCCGGCGAATATAATGTATCAATGACAGCAACCAATGCTCACGGAAATAATACAAAGAGCGTTGCTAAACAAGTTAAAATTGGTGGTGGTAATTTTGTAACCAACGACTTCCCTGAAGATTGGCCAATTTGGTACAACATGGCTCAGGGTAATCTTCCGGGCCATTGCGCTGCTGCTGACGGAACAAAATATTTTACTGATTATGCAGAGTTTTATACAAATAGCCATGCAGGTCAAATTACTCACCTAAGAGTTGGTGTAGCTATTGCTAATGGTGCAGATAAAAACGTTGTGTTTAAAGTATGGGACGGAAGTACTGGAATTCCTGGAACTGTGTTAGGACAAAAAACTTTAGGAATTCCTACTTTAACTGCAGGACAATATAATTTAATACAGTTTGATACTCCTGTTAACGTAACAGGTAATTTCTTTGTTGGATACACAATTACTTATGACGGTACACATAATTACACTACACATCAATTCTGTAGTTTCTTAGCATTGGATCGTGGTTCAAACGGTGGTCCAAGTTCTGCATGGGGTAACATTGCTGCATTCGGTGGATGGGCTTCTATGAGCGACTGGATGGGAATGTCAACATCATTATATGTATGGCCTATGTTTACTTATGGAACAGCTCCTACATATTACAACCTAACATTTGCTAAAAACCCAACTAATGGTGGTGTTACTACTGCTAATACTGTTGCAACTGCAGGTCAAGTTGTTGAAGTGGGTGCTCAAGCATACAATGGCTGGGCATTTGTTGATTGGAGAGATGGTGGTACATTGTTAAGCACTAATCGTATATTTAATTATACTATGCCTGCTGCAAATAAAACTCTTACTGCTAACTTTTTAAAAGTTTGTGCTACACCAAGGCCATACTATCAGTATTTCACTGGCTTAACTGCACTTCCAACCGATTGGACTTCTTCCGGAACACCTGCATGGACAGTTGGAACAGCTGCTGCTAATGGTTTATCTGTGGGAGCTCCTTATGCATTTGCTACAATTACTGGTACTGCAGCAAACACATCGCATATGGTATCAGAGTGTTTCGATTTTGCAGGATACACTGATATATCAATTGGTATGCGCCACAGGTTATTTATGGCTGCTGTTGGTAATGCAACTGGAACTTTGGCATATAGCATTAGTGGTGGAACGTGGACAACAATTGCTACATTTACTGCAATTGAAGAGAATTTAGCATATACATCGCCTGTTATTACAGCATTGGCCGGACAAAATAATGTGAGATTCAGATGGACATTTACTAACAATGCTGTTGGTACAAACTCACAACGCCAATGGTGTATTGATAATATTGTCGTTACTGGTACTGTATCAGGAGCGCTTCTTGGAGATGTTAACGGTGACGGATTTATCAACGTTCTTGACATTGTTTGGATGGTAAGTCATCTTAATGGATCAACCCCAGTAGGTTTTGTAATGGAAGCTGCAGACGTTAATGCAGACAGTAGTGTTAACATCGCTGACTTAACTGCACTTATCAATTTAATTCTTGGTGGAGCAATGGGAGAACTTGAAGAAGTTAACTCAGAACCTGCTCATATGTACCTTGAAGAAGGTGGTAATGTTCTTTTTGAAAGTGATGGAACTTTATTAGCTATTCAGTTTGCAATTAACAGCCCTGATTTAGCTAATATGAACATAGAACTATTACTTGAAACAGATCACAAACTTGCATTTAACAATGAAAAAGGCCTTGGTATTATTTATAGTATGACAAATACAATAATTCCACAGGGAACTATTAATTTGTTCAAAATTGATGGAGTTGATCTTTCTCAAGTTGAATGGGGTGTGGCATTAGCTTCAAATGTTGAACATAGAGTGGTTGATATATACACTTATAATGCATACGAACAAGAGGCTACAAATATTGATCAAATAGTGGCTACAACTTCTGATTTTTCTGTATTCCCAAATCCAAATAAAGGTAACTTCTCAATTAAATTAAATATTAAAGAAGCTGCTTATTTGCAAATGGATCTTCTTGATGAAAGAGGACGCTTTGTATCAAATACCGGACGCACATTATTTAATGCCGGCGAACATGTAATTCAATACAACAATGTTCATAAACTAAATAACGGTGTTTATATTGTTAGAATTACCGGTTATGATGCTAACGGTCGCGCAATTGGAGTTAAACACGAAGAGAAAATCATGATTGTTAAATAATGATTAGCGCGAAAAAACAGAATATCAATTTATATTGCACAGCATTAACTATTCAGGGTATTTTCCCTGAATAGTTAATGTCTTTTGTGTGTAAAGATTTAAGTATGAAAATAATTAACACTATCACACTACTAAATAATTAAACTATAACTAATCAAACATTTTATGAAAACAAAAAAACAATTTATCTTTCTGACAGCGTTGTTTTTGATGTTATTTAGTGTTTCGGCAGTAAAAAGCCAAAACACTTTGTCAATAAATAACGTTACCGGTTGTACATCTACAACTGCTACAATTCAGGTTGTCATGAACAATGCGTTACCTGTGGTAGCATTCCAGATGGATGTACCATTGCCTACTGGTTTTACTTATGTAGGTAGTTCAATTGCCTTATTAAGGGGAACTGCTAATCATAGTATTAGCGCCAGTATCATAGGCACAAATACATTAAGAATTTTGAGTTATTCTAATCCTGTAACTGCATATACTGGCAGCACAGGAATTATAGCAACATTTCAGGTAACACTACCTGGTGCTGCAGGCTCACATGCTCTTAATATTCAAAATGCAATTCTTTCAGATGCATCCGGAGCAAACATTATTTCCGGAACAGTTGGCGGTACAGCTACTGTTAATGCAGTACCTGCGCAGCCATCTGTTATTACAGGTGCAACAAACCCATGTCAGGGTTCATCACAAGTATATAGTGTAACCAACGTTGCAGGTGTAACATACAACTGGACATTTCCAGCAGGCTGGACACAAACAGCCGGTGGAACAACCAATTCTGTTACTGTAACTGTTGGAGCAAACGCTGGAAACGTAACTGTGACTCCATCAAATGCTTGCGGTAACGGCACAGCACAGACGCTTGCAGTTACTGTGAATACAGTTCCCGCACAACCATCTGTTATTACAGGTGCAACAAACCCTTGTTTGGGCTCTTCTCAAGTTTATAGTGTAACTAACGTTGCAGGAGTAACCTACAACTGGACATTCCCAGCAGGCTGGACACAAACAGCCGGTGGTACAACTAACTCTGTTACTGTAACTGTTGGAGCAAACGCAGGTAACGTATCTGTGACTCCATCAAATGCTTGCGGTAACGGTACAGCTCGCACACTTGCAGTTACTGTAAATACAGTTCCTGCACAGCCATCTGCAATTACAGGTGCAACAAACCCATGTCAAACTTCTTCTCAAGTTTATAGTGTAACCAACGTTGCAGGTGTAACCTACAACTGGACATTCCCAGCAGGTTGGACACAAACAGCCGGAGGTACAACTAACTCTGTTACAGTAACAGTTGGAGCCGGTACAGGAAACGTAACCGTAACACCATCTAATATTTGCGGTAATGGAACAGCAAGTACACTTGCAGTAACTGTAAACACAGTACCTGCGCAGCCATCCGTTATTACAGGAGCAACAACTCCATGTCAGGGTTCGTCTCAAGTATATAGTGTAACTAACGTTGCTGGTGTAACATACAACTGGACATTCCCAGCAGGCTGGACACAAACAGCGGGTGGAACAACCAACTCTGTTACTGTTACAGTAGGAGCGGGTTCAGGTAACGTATCTGTTACTCCATCTAATATTTGCGGAAACGGTACAGCACGTACACTTGCAGTAACTGTTACTACAGTACCTGCACAACCATCTGCAATTACAGGTGCAACAAACCCATGTCAAACTTCTTCTCAAGTTTATAGTGTAACCAACGTAGCAGGTGTAACATACAACTGGACATTCCCAGCAGGATGGACACAAACAGCCGGTGGTACAACTAACTCAGTTACTGTAACTGTTGGAGCAAGCGGCGGAAACGTGAGCGTAACTCCATCAAATGCTTGCGGTAACGGTACAGCTCAGACGCTTGCAGTTACTGTAAATACAGTTCCTGCACAGCCATCTGTTATTACAGGTGCTACAACACCTTGCGAAACTTCTTCACAAGTATATAGTGTAACCAACGTTGCAGGTGTAACCTACAACTGGACATTCCCAGCAGGTTGGACACAAACAGCGGGTGGAACAACCAACTCTGTTACTGTAACAGTTGGAGCGGGTTCAGGAAACGTATCTGTAACCCCATCAAATGTTTGCGGTAACGGTACAGCAAGTACACTTGCAGTAACAACTACTGCAGTTCCTGCACAGCCTTCTGTTATCACAGGAGCAACTACTCCATGTCAAGGTACATCACAAGTATATAGTGTAACCAACGTTGCAGGTGTGACCTACAACTGGACTTTCCCTGCAGGCTGGACACAAACAGCCGGTGGAACAACAAACTCTATTACTGTAACAGTAGGAGCGGGTTCAGGAAACGTAACTGTTACTCCATCGAATGCCTGCGGTAATGGCACAGCTCGTTCACTTGCGGTTACTGTAAGCACAGTGCCTGCTCAACCATCTGTAATTACCGGAGCAGCAACACCTGCTTTTGGTACTTCACAAGTATATAGTGTAACAAACGTTGCAGGTGTAACCTACAACTGGACTTACCCTGCAGACTGGACTCAAACAGCCGGTGGAACAACTAACTCTGTGACTGCAACTGTTGGTATTCAATCTGGAAACATTACAGTAACTCCGTCAAATGTTTGCGGTAATGGCACAGCTCGTACTTTAGCCGTAGCTCCTGTAAAAGGAACGCCTACAATTACATGGCCAACTGCTACAGCAATTACTTACGGAGCACAACTTTCAGCAGCTACTCTTTCAGGTGGTTCTGCTGAATATCTTGGTAGTCCTGTACCGGGTACATTTACATATCTAAGCCCAACATTTGTTCCTAATGCTGGAACGTATGTTGCAAGTGTTAGATTTACACCTACAGATACCGACAGATATAATACTGTTGATGGTACTGTTAACGTAACAGTTAATGCCAGAGCATTGACGCTTACAGCTAACGCACAATCTAAAGTATATGGAGATGCAGATCCTGTATTTACTTATGCAATTACAACTGGTTCATTATATGGTACTGATGTATTAGTTGGGACACCTACAAGAATTTTAGGTCAAAATGTTGGAAACTATGCAATTAACCAAGGCACTGTTGCAGCTTCTCCAACTCCTGCTAACTATGTAATTACATGGGTAAGTGCAAACCTTACTATCACAGCTCGTCCTATTACAGTTACTGCAGACGCAGGTCAAAGCAAAGTTTATGGTGATGCAAACCCTGTTTATACATATACAGCTCCTGCTTTGCAATTTACTGACACATGGACAGGTGCATTAGCACGCGCTGCAGGTGAAAACGTTGGTTCATATGCTATCAATATTGGCACTTTAGCTCCTTCTGCTCCAGGTAACTATACTGTAACTTTTGTAGGCGCAAACTTTGCAATTACTCCTAAAGCTATTACAGTTACAGCAAACTCAGGACAAACAAAAGTTTATGGTGCTGTAGACCCAACTTTCACTTATACTGCTTCAGGTGTTATTGGTGGTGATACTCCATCAGGAGCTCTTGCACGTACTGCAGGTCAGAACGTTGGAACATACCCAATAAACATTGGAACTCTTTCTTATGGTGCAAACTATACAATTACATTTGTAGCAGCTAACTTCACCATTACACAAAGAGCATTAACAATTACAGCTAATGATATTACCAAAACAGTTGGTATCCTTTACACATTTACCGGAACAGAATTTACTCACGGTACTTTGTATTACAGTGATGCTGTTACAAGTGCTACAATTACAAGTACAGGTGCTCCTGCAGGTGCTGCAGTTGGTACTTATCCGATTGTAATTAGTGCTGCTGTTGGAGCAGGTCTTGCGAACTATAATATCAGCTATGTAAATGGTACTCTCACAGTTCAAGACCTTATACCTCTAACACTTGATGGTGCTGTTGCATCAAATAAAGTGTATGATGGTAATTCTAATGCAACTATTACAAGTTGGGGTACTTTATCAGGTGTTCAAGGTGGCGATGTTGTAACTATAAATACTGCTGCTGCATCAGCTGCGTTTAACAACAAAAACGTTGGTGTAGGTAAAACAGTTACTTTGTCTAATGTTATTCTTGATGGTCCGGATGCATACAAGTACTATCTTGTTACTCCAACAACCACGGCTAATATTACTCAGAGAACCTTAACTCTAAGTACATTTACAGCAAACAACAAAGTTTATGACCGCACAACTGATGTTACAGGAACTGGTTTCTCTGATAACCGTATCGGTGGTGATGTTTTGACATTTACATTTACTGCTGCATTTGCTGATTTCAACGTTGGTGTTGGCAAAACTGTTAACTACACAGGAATTGCAATTTCAGGTGGTACTGATGCAGGAAACTATGTTCTTGCTAGTACAGTGGGTTCAACTACTGCTAATATTACTCCAAGACCTATTACTGTTACAGCTACTGCTCAATCTAAAGTTTATGGCGATGCTGATCCAGTATTAACGTATACGGTAACAGGATTAATTGCTCCGGACGCAATGTCGGGCGCATTAACACGTGTTGCAGGCGAGAATATTGGCGCTTATGCAATTCAGCAAGGTACTCTAACTGCTGGTGCAAACTATACAATATCTTATACCGGTGCAAACCTTACAATTACAGCTAAGGCTATTACAGTAACAGCTGAGGCTAAAACAAAAGTTTATGGACAGGTTGACCCTGCTCTTACTTATGTTGTTGTAGGTCTTGTAGGTGGCGACACTATGTCAGGTGCATTAACACGCGCAGCTGGTAATAACGTTGGTACATATGCAATTCTTCAGGGAACTCTTACTGCAGGTAGCAACTATACTATTACTTATACAGGTGCAAACTTTACAATTACACCTAAAGGTCTTACAGTAACAGCAGAAGCGAAAACTAAAGTTTATGGACAGATAGATCCTGCTTTAACTTACGTTGTAACAGGTTTAGAAACCGGCGACTCTATGTCAGGTGCACTTACACGTGTAGCTGGTAACAACGTCGGAGTCTACGCTATTCAGCAAGGAACTTTAACTGCCGGTGCAAACTATACTATTAACTATACAGGCGCTAACTTTACAATTACAGCTAAGCCTATTACAGTTACAGCAAATGCTCAATCTAAAGTTTATGGTTCTGCAGATCCTGCATTAACTTACGTTGTTGCAGGTTTAGAAACAGGTGACTCAATGTCAGGTGCACTTACACGTGCTGCCGGAGAAAACATTGGAACATATGCTATCAACCAAGGAACATTAACAGCCGGAGCTAACTATACAATTACTTATAACGGCGCATTGTTAACAATTACCGCTAAAGCTCTTACAGTAACAGCTGAGGCTAAAACTAAGGTTTATGGACAAGTTGATCCTGCATTAACTTATGTTGTAACAGGTTTAGAAACAGGCGACTCTATGTCAGGTGCACTTACACGTGTTGCCGGCAACAACGTTGGAGTTTACGCTATTCAGCAAGGAACTTTAACTGCCGGCGCAAACTATACTATCACGTATGTTGGTGCTAACTTTACAATTACTGCTAAGCCTATTACAGTAGCTGCAAATGCTCAAACGAAAGTTTATGGACAAGCTGATCCTGCTTTAACTTATGTTGTAACTGGATTAGAAACAGGCGACTCTATGTCAGGTTCGCTTACACGTGTTGCCGGTGAAAACGTTGGAACATACGCTATCAACCAAGGAACATTGACTGCAGGCGGTAACTATACTATTACTTATACTGGTGCAAACTTTACTATTACTGCAAAAGTTCTTACAATTACAGCAAACAATATCACTAAGATATTCGGTGAAACTTATACCTTCACAGGAACTGAGTTCTCATCTGTAGGCTTAATTGGTACAGACGCTGTTACAAGCGCAACTATTACAAGTACAGGTGCTCCTGCAGGTGCTGCAGTTGGTACTTATCCTATTGTAATTAGTGCTGCAGTTGGTACAGGTTTATCTAACTATAGTATCACATATGTAAACGGTACTATGACAGTTGAGAATAAAATCTTGCTAACTATTTCAGGCCTTACTGCTAATAACAAACCTTATGACAGCAATAACACAGCAACAATTTCTAGCTATGGCACTTTAGTTGGTGTTCAAAGTGGTGATGTTGTTACTTTAGTAACTACAAGTGCTGTTGCTACATTTAACAACAAGAATGTTGGAGATGGTAAAACTGTTACTGTAACAGGACTAACCCTTGGAGGAGCAGATGCTAACAAATATACAATTGCTAGTAGTCACACTACTACTGCAAATATTACTGTTAGAACTGTAACTTTGTTTGCTTTTACTGCTAGTAATAAAGTTTACGATCGCACCACTGCTGCTACAGGAACTGGTTTCTCTGATGACCGCGTAGCTGGTGATGTGTTAACATTTACTTATACAGCTGCATTTGACAATTTCAATGTTGGTGTTGGTAAAACTGTTAACTATACAGCAATTGCAATTTCCGGTGGTACTGATGCAGGTAACTATACTTTAGCTTCAACTACCGGTTCAGCAACCGCTAATATTACACCAAGACCGATTACAGTTACAGCTGATGCTAAAACAAAAGTTTATGGCGACTCTGACCCTACATTAACATATATTGTATCGGGCTTAATTGCTCCGGATGCTATGTCAGGTGCATTAACACGTGTTGCCGGCGAAAACGTTGGTACATGGGCAATTCAGCAAGGTACTTTAACTGCTGGTGCTAACTATACTATTACTTACACTGGTGCTAACCTAACAATTACGCCGAAAGCAATTACAGTTACAGCTAACTCAGGCCAAACTAAAGTTTATGGTGCTGCTAATCCTGTATATACTTATACTGCTTCAGGTGTTGTTGGTGGAGATACTCCAACAGGTGCATTAGCTCGTACAGCCGGAGAGAATATTGGAACATACCCAATCAATATTGGAACATTAAGTTATGGTGCTAACTATACAGTAACATTTGTTGCAGCTAACTTTACAATTACTGCCAAGCCAATTACGGTTACTGCTGAAGCTAAGTCTAAAGTTTACGGACAAGTTGACCCTGCTTTAACTTATGTTGTTGTAGGTCTTGTTGGTGGCGACACTATGTCAGGAGCTCTTACACGTGTTGCAGGTGAAAACATTGGTACTTATGCAATTCAGCAAGGTACTCTTACGGCCGGAACTAACTACACCATTACTTATACAGGTGCATTATTAACAATTACTGCTAAGTCAATTACAGTAACTGCTGATGCAAAAACAAAAGTTTATGGTGATGTTGACCCGGCTCTTACTTATGTTGTAACCGGATTAGAAACTGGTGACTCTATGTCAGGGGCACTTACACGTGTTGCAGGTAATAACATTGGTACTTATGCAATTCAGCAAGGTACTCTAACAGCTGGTTCTAACTACACAATCAACTATGTTGGTGCTAACTTTACAATTACTGCAAAAGCTATTACAGTAACAGCTAACTCAGGTCAAACTAAGGTTTATGGAGCTGCTGATCCTGTATTTACTTATACCGCAGTAGGTGTTGTTGGTGCAGACGCTCCAACAGGTGCACTTAGCCGTGTTGCTGGTAATAACGTTGGAACATACGCTATTACTATTGGAACTTTAAGCTATGGTGCTAACTATACTATTACATTTGTTTCTGCGAATTTCACAATTACTGCTAAGTCAATTACAGTAACTGCTGATGCTAAATCTAAAGTTTATGGCTCAGCTGACCCTGCTTTAACTTACGTTGTAACAGGATTAGAAACTGGCGACTCAATGTCAGGCGCTCTTACACGTGTTGCAGGAACTAACGTTGGTACTTATGCAATTCAACAAGGTACTCTAACTGCCGGTGCAAACTATACTATTAACTATGTTGGTGCATTACTTACAATTACTGCTAAGTCAATTACAGTAACTGCTGATGCAAAAACAAAAGTTTATGGTGAAGTTGATCCTGCTCTTACTTATGTTGTAACCGGATTAGAAACTGGCGATTCAATGTCAGGTGCTCTTTCACGTGCTGCAGGTTCAAACGTAGGTACATATGCTATTCTTCAAGGTACACTATCTGCTGGTGCTAACTACACTATTAACTATGTAGGCGCTAACTTAACAATTACAGCAAAAGCGATTACAGTTACTGCAAATGCCGGTCAAACTAAAGTTTACGGCTCTGCTGATCCTGTATTTACTTATACTGCAGTAGGTGTTGTTGGTGCTGATGCTCCATCAGGTGCGTTAAGCAGAGTTACTCCTTCTGTTCAAACAGTTGGAACATATGCTATTACTCAAGGTACTTTAACATATGGTGCTAACTATACTATTACTTTTGTTTCTGCAGACTTTACAATTACTGCTAAAGCTCTTACAGTAACTGCAAATAATAGAACTAAATCTGTTGGTCAAACACTTACATTCTTAGGTACTGAGTTTACAACTGCAGGCTTGGTATTTGCTGACGAAGTAACTAGTGCAACTATTACAAGTACAGGTGCTCCTGCAGGTGCTGCAGTTGGTACTTATCCTATCGTAATTAGTGCTGCTGTTGGTACAGGATTAACTAACTATACTATCAGTTATGTAAATGGCACTCTTACTGTTGCTGACCTTATTGAGCTTTCTCTTACAGGCTTAACAGCCAACAATAAAGTTTATGACGCAACTTCAACAGCTACAATTTCTAACTATGGTACTTTAACCGGAGTTCTGGGTGGTGATGTTGTAACTCTTGTTACAACAGGCTCTACAGCTGCATTCAACAATAAGGTTGTTGGAAACGGCAAACAAGTTATTGTTGTTGGCTTAAGCCTTGCAGGTGCAGATGCTCATAAATATTTTATTGACAACCAAACTACAACTGCAAACATTACTCCTAAAGATTTAACACTTAGCTCATTTACAGCAAGTAATAAGATTTATGACGGAACAACTAGTGTTACAGGCACGGGATTCTCTGATGACCGCCTTGGAACTGATGTTCTTAACTTTACTTTCACTGCTGCATTTGTTGACAGGAATGTTGGAGTTGGTAAAAATGTTAATTATACCGGTATTACAATTTCTGGTGGCGTTGACGCAGGAAACTACAATCTTGTTACAACAAGTGGTACAGCTACTGCTAACATTACTCCAAGAACATTGAATATTGAAGCAGTTGCTGTTTCTAAAGTTTATGGTGATGCTGATCCTGCATTTACATACACTATTATTTCCGGATTACAATCCGGTGATGATGCAACTATTGTAACAGGAACTTTAACACGTGTTGCAGGCGAAGATGTTGGTACTTATGCAATCCAAGTTGGAACTCTAACTGCTGGTACAAACTATGCTATCAACTTTATCTCTCGTAACTTGACTATTACACCAAAAGCAATCACCGTAACTGCAGATGCTGGCCAAACTAAAGTTTATGGTTCAGCTGATCCTGTGTTTACTTTCGTTGCCACAGGTGTTGTTGGTGCTGATGCTCCTACAGGTGCATTAAGTCGCGCTTCAGGTAATGACGTTGGAACGTATGCCATTACTTTAGGTACTTTAAGCTACGGTGGTAATTACACCATAACATTCGTATCTGAATTGTTTACGATAACTCCTAAAGCTATTACAGTAACTGCGGATGGTAAATCTAAAGTTTACGGTTCTGCTGATCCTGCTCTTACATATGTTGTTACCGGACTTGAATTCGGCGATGCTATGTCAGGTACACTTACACGTGTTGCCGGTGAAGATGTTGGTACTTATGCAATTCAGCAAGGTACTCTAACTACTGGTGCTAACTATACTATTACTTATGTAGGTGCTAATTTATCTATTACAGCAAAAGAAATCTTTGTTTATGCTGATGCAAAAACTAAGGTTTATGGTGCAGCAGATCCTGCATTAACTTATGCTGTTGTTGGATTGGTTGGTGGCGACTTATTATCAGGAGCACTAGCTCGTGCAGCAGGTGAAAATGTTGGCGTTTACGCTATTAACATTGGAACTTTAACCGGCGGAGCTAATTATACAATTAACTTCACTCCTGAGGACCTTACTATCACTCCAAGAGGTTTAACTGTTACAGCCAATAACGCTATTAAAGTCTTCGGACAGACATTAGTGTTTGATGGAACAGAATTTACTCATGGAGCGCTATCCTTTACGGATGAAGTAACAAGTGTTACATTAACAAGTGCTGGAGCTGACGCAGCTGCTGCTGTTGGTACATACCCAATAGAACCTTCTGCTGCTGTTGGTGTTGGACTTGGTAACTATAACATTTCTTATGTAAATGGAGTCTTAACGATTACTGACAAGATTATACTTACTATTTCAGGACTAACTGCTGACAATAAAGTTTATGATGGTTACACTGATGCTACAATCAGCAACTTTGGTTCATTAGTAGGTGTTATTGGTAGTGATGATGTTACTCTTGACACTGATGCTGCAGTAGCATTCTTCTCAAACAAGAATGTTGCAAATGGCAAAGTTGTTACTGTAACAGGTCTTATTCTTGACGGTGTTGATGCAGATAAGTATATTCTTGCAGCAACTCATTTCACTAATGCTGATATTACAGTTCGTTCTCTTGCATTAAGCAACTTTACCGCTGATGATAAAGTTTATGACGGTGGCATAACTGTTGCCGGAACAGGCTTTGACAATGACGTTCTTATAGGAGATGTTGTTGAGTTCTCATATACCGCACAGTTTGAAGATAAAAATGTTGGAGTTGACAAAAATGTTAACTATACCGGCATTGCAATCTCAGGCGGTACAGATATGAACAATTACAACCTTGCTACTGCTACAGGTACAGCTATTGCTAGCATTACTGCTAGAGAAGTTACTATCGGTGGTACATTTACAGTTCTTGATAAAGTTTATGATGGAACTACTGCTGCTGTTATTTCTAACAATAATCTAATATTGTTAGGTGCAATAGGTGGTGATTTTGTTAACCTTGCCAATGTAATTGCTGAGTTTGAATCAGCTGATATAAACACAGATATTACTGTGAATATTGTTAGCGCTGATTTGGATGGCGGCGACAAAGACAACTATTCATTATCACTTCTTGGTGCTCCTACAGCTACTGCTGACATTTTCGAACCTGAATATACTCTTACACTTCTTGTAAACCCTGTTGATGCAGGTGTTGTTACAGGAGCTGGAGTTTATTTTGCAGGAACAGATGTTGACATTACTGCTGCTGTACTTGGAGAGTATGTGTTTGTTAAATGGACTAATGCTCTTGGAGTAGTAGTTAGTATTTTACCTGACTTCACATATACAATGCCGGCGAATAATGTTACTTTAACAGCTAACTTCATGGCTATTGACGACTTTGAAGTTATTGTTAATATTGTTCCGGTTGATGGTGGCTTTGTTACCGGTGCAGGATTCTATGCTGCAGGTGCTGATGTTACTCTTACAGCTACTCCGGAAATTGGCTACTACTTTGTTAACTGGACTGATACAGACGACATTGAAGTAACCGCTGATATTGAGTATACATTTACAATGCCTGATCATAATGTTGAATTGAACGCAAACTTCGCTCAATATACTTATACACTTTCATTAATGGTTAATCCGGAAAATGCAGGTATTGTTACAGGTGAAGGCGTTTATGTAGCTGGTTTAGAAATTGAAATTACTGCAGCTGCTGAAGTAGGATTCGAATTTGTTAACTGGACTACAGATTTAGGTGTAGAAGTTAGCAATCAATCTAACTTTACTTACACAATGCCAGCTGAAGACGTAACTCTTATAGCTAACTTCAAAGTTGAAGGACAATATGAAGTTATAGTTGTTGTTGTTCCTGAAGAAGGTGGTGTTGTTACAGGTGCAGGTTTCTACTTTGAAAATGACGAAGTTGTTATTGAAGCTGTTGCTAACTTAGGTTACACGTTTGTAAGCTGGGAAGTTGATGGAACAGTTGTTGAAACAGCTGAAACATACACATTCAATATGATGGCTGAAGACATCACTGTTACCGCAAACTTTGAAGCTAATTTCTATGAAATCATTCTAATTTCTAGTCCTGCAGGTGCTGGTGTTCTTACAGGTGCAGGTTCTTACATATTTGGAACAGAAGTAGAAATTTCTGCAGTTGCTAATGAAGATTGGAAATTTGTTAACTGGATATTAGGCGGAGAAATTATCAGCGTTGATGCTACATTTAATTATGTTGTTACTGCTGCTAATGTTAATCTATATGCTATATTCGTTTCTGAAAACGAGTACGAGGTTACTATTACTGTTGTTCCTGAAGAAGGTGGTTCAGTAGCCGGTGCCGGTTGGTATGAATTAGGTACTGATGTTGAAGTACAAGCTACTGCTAATGCTGGTTATACTTTCATTGGCTGGGAACTTAATGGTGCTACAGTTGAAACTGCAACTACTTATACATTCACAATGCCTGAAGAAGATGTGAACTTAATTGCAAAATTTGAAATTAATGTTCATACTCTAACTCTTGTAGCAAATCCTGCTGCAGGTGGTACTTTAAGTGGTGGTGGTAACTACGCAGTTGGAACAGTTGTTCCTGTGTCTGCTACACCGGCAGCTAACTATAGTTTCGTTCGCTGGACAATCGGCGCAACAGTTGTTAGTACAAGCGCAAGCTTCAACTACACAATGCCTGATAACAATGTTACATTAACTGCTAACTTCGAAGTTATTCCTGATCCTACTTATACTCTTACCGTTGTTGCTGATCCTGAAGAAGGTGGAAGCGTAACTGGTGGTGGTGAATATGAAGCAGGTACTTCTGTTACAGTTATTGCAACTGCTAATGCTAACTTCACATTTACTGGTTGGTATCTTGGTGGAACTCTTGTTAGTGAAGCATCATCATTCACTTTCAATATGCCTGCTGAGAATATTACATTAGTTGGTAAGTTTGGAACAGTTAATGTTAACGATCCTTCTATCTTTAACGTAAGTCTATATCCAAATCCATCAAAAGGAAATGTTATAATTACTTCTGATAGGATTATTACTGAAGTTAAAGTATATGACATGATTGGTAAAGTTGTTCATACTGCTCAACCTGATGCTGCGGTTATTGACCTTATGCTAAATGTTGAACCTGGTATGTACTTCGTAAGAATTTACACTCAAGCCGGTCAGTCAACTATTAAACTACAAATTACTAAATAATCTGCTCGACAGATATTCGGTAAAATAAATATAAGCAGGTGGGCATTAGTCCACCTGCTTTTTTTATAATGGTTTTATTCCTCTACATTTAGTAATTTCGCATTCTGAAAATTTAGAAAAAATGGAATATAATTTTAATGAAGTAGAAGCCAAGTGGCAAAAAATCTGGAAAGAAAATAAAACCTATTCGGTAAAAGTCGAAAAAGATAAACCAAAATTCTATGTGCTTGATATGTTTCCTTATCCTTCAGGTGCCGGATTGCATGTCGGACATCCACTAGGTTATATTGCGTCAGACATTTATTCAAGGTATAAAAGACAAAAAGGATATAATGTTCTTCATCCTATGGGGTATGATGCTTATGGGCTTCCAGCAGAACAGTATGCTATTCAAACCGGGCAACATCCTGCAACAACTACCGAAAGAAACATTGCAAGATACAGACAACAGCTTGACAAAATTGGTTTTTCTTACGACTGGGATAGAGAAGTAAGAACTTGCGAACCTGAATATTATAAATGGACTCAATGGACATTTATACAATTATATAAGTCGTGGTTTAATAAAAAAACAAATAAAGCTGAGAATATTAATGTTCTTGTTGATTATTTCAATGAAAATGGAAGTGTGAATATTGATGCAGCTTGCGCTGAGCATGAACCTTTTTCTGCCAATGATTGGAAGAATATGTCGGAAGCCGAACAGCAAAGCATTTTAATGAATTATAGATTGGCTTATCTTTCGGAAACTCACGTTAACTGGTGTCCGGCTCTTGGAACGGTACTCGCCAATGATGAAGTTAAAGAGGGTTTCTCTGTCAGAGGAAATCATCCTGTGGAAAGAAAAAAGATGAATCAGTGGTTTTTAAGGATTACTGCTTATTCAGAAAGGCTATTGGATGGTCTGGATAAAATAGAATGGAGCGATTCTTTAAAAGAAATTCAAAAAAACTGGATTGGCAAATCTGAAGGTGCTTCAGTTTTATTTAAAGTTAAAGACTTTGAGTTTAATATTGAAATATTTACCAGCCGCCCTGATACAATTTTTGGAGCTACATTTATGGTGCTTGCCCCAGAGCACGAACTTACTTTGAAAATTACTACAAAGGAATTCGAAAATCAGGTGTTGAGTTATATTAATGAGGCAAAAAAGAAAAGTGAGAGGGAAAGAATCTCTGAAGTTAAAAAAGTTAGCGGGCAGTTTACAGGAGCTTATTGTATTCATCCTTTTACAGGGGAAAACATTCCGGTGTATATTTCAGATTATGTTCTCGCCGGATATGGAACAGGCGCCATAATGGCCGTGCCTGCCCATGATAGCCGCGATTATGATTTTGCAAAACATTTCAAGCTTCCAATTATTGAGGTTGTTTCAGGTGGAAATATTGAAGTTGAATCTTATGATGCTAAAGAAGGAAAGTTAATTAATAGTGATTTTATTAACGGACTCGAAGTTAAAGATGCAATTTCAAAAGTTCTTTTAAAAATTGAGGAAGTTGGAATAGGGAAGAAGCAAATTAATTATAGATTGCGAGATGCAATCTTTAGCAGACAGAGATACTGGGGCGAACCATTTCCTGTTTTTTATAAAAATGGTATTCCTTATGTTTTAGACGAAGATAAGCTACCTCTTGAACTTCCAGCAGTAGATGCATATCTTCCCACTGAAAGCGGGCAGCCGCCTTTGGCCAGAGCGAAAAATTGGCAAACTTCAGATGGTTATCCTCTGGAGTGTAATACAATGCCCGGCTTTGCCGGCTCTTCAGCATATTATATCCGGTATATGGATCCGAGAAACAACAAAGCTCTTGTTGCCAAAGATGCCGTGGAATACTGGAGAAATGTAGATTTGTATATTGGTGGTGCCGAACATGCAACCGGTCACCTTATTTATGCTCGATTCTGGAACAAGTTTTTGTTCGACATAGGTTTAGTAGTCGAAGATGAGCCTTTTAAAAAACTTATCAATCAAGGAATGATTCAGGGTAGGTCAAGTTTTGTATATAGGGTTAAAGGAAGTAACAAGTTTGTTTCTTATAATCTTAGAAAAGACTTCGACACTATGCCTATTCATGTTGACGTTTATATAGTTCATAATGATATTCTTGATGTAGAGGCATTTAGAAATTGGAACGCTGAATATAAAACAGCCGAATTTGTGTTGGAAAATGGCAACTATGTATGTGGTTGGGAGGTTGAAAAAATGTCTAAGTCTTTCCATAATGTGGTAAATCCTGACGACCTTATTGAAAAATATGGTGCTGATACTTTAAGGCTTTATGAAATGTTTTTAGGACCTATTGAACAAGCAAAGCCATGGGATACTAATGGTATTGAGGGGGTATTTCGCTTTATAAGAAAGCTATGGAGGTTGTTCCATAGCCGTGATAATAATTTTGAAGTGACGGAAGAAAAACCAACTGATGCTGAATTTAAAATTCTTCATAAAACAATAAAAAAAATAAGCGAGGATATCGAAAGGTTTTCTTTTAATACTTCTGTAAGTGCTTTTATGGTTTGTGTGAATGAGCTTACTGATCTTAAATGTAATAAAAGAGAAATTCTTCAGCCGTTGGTTGTTACTCTATCTTCTTTTGCACCACATATTTGTGAAGAATTATGGCATTTATTAGGAAATGAAACTAGTGTTGTTAATGCTAAATTCCCGGATGTAATTCAGAAGTATGTCGAAGACGACGTGAAAGTTTACCCTGTGTCTTTTAATGGCAAAATGCGATTTACTATTGAATTGCCTGCAAATATGAAGCCATCGGAAGTTGAGGCTGAAGTACTTAAAACAAAAGATGCGGAGAAATATCTTCAAGGAAATAAACCTAAGAAAGTTATCGTTGTTCCTGGAAAAATTGTGAATATAGTTGTTTAACGTGTTTTTATGATATAATGTAGTATGGCACATTTTATGCAAAAGAATACATATGTTTATAAGCAACAAGATTAAAAATCTAAATATCTGTAGAATATGAAATTTGCCGAGAGAATATCAGTGATTCTGTTTATTGCCGTTTTAGCAATATTTACACAAGACGCTGTAGGTCAGAATCTAAGAAAGGTCAACAATACTTCTTTTCAAAGAGGAGAAAAAATTGTTTACAGAGTTTATTACGATAGCTGGGTGCTGAGTAATGTTACTGCCGGAGAAGCCTCTCTTGAAATTATGCAAAACAATGAAAAGGTTGCAGGAAGAAACACCTTGCATGTTGTTGGTATTGGAAAAACCAAGGGGTTGTTTAATCTGTTTTTCAAAGTTGTAAACAGATACGAAACATATATAGATGAAGAAGCAATTGCTCCACTAATCTTTATAAGGAGAATCAATGAGGGTGGGTATATTATTAATCAAGATGTTTACTTCAATCATTACACAAATAAAGCGAAAAGCAATACGGCAACAGTAGATGTTGCTCCTTATGTGCAAGACATTATCTCTGCGTTCTACTTCGCCAGAACTTACGATTTTGCAAATGCAAAAGTAGGAGATGAGTACGACGTAACATTCTTCCTCGACGATTCAGTTTATGTTTCTAAGATACTTTATGATGGAAAAGAAGTTGTGTCAAATAGAATGGGAACATTCAATACTCTCCGCTTTAAGCCAATGGTTCTTACAGGAACAGTCTTTAAACAGCCCTATCCTATGACATTATGGATATCTGATGATAAAAACAAAATTCCTATAATGCTTGAATCCGGCATTTTAGTTGGAAGCGTAAAAATGGAGCTTATTGATTACAGCGGGTTGAAGAACCCGATTACTTCCAAGATAAGATAGACTGACATCAGATTAGATATAAAAAAACCCGAACCAATTTGGTTCGGGTTTTTGGTATTGTGAAATTGATATTACATCATACCGCCCATGCCACCCATTCCCGGGGCCATTGGCATTTCAGGTTTGTCTTCTTTTATTTCTGAGATTACACATTCAGTTGTTAGCAACATTCCTGCTATAGATGAAGCATTTTCAAGAGCTATACGTGTAACTTTTGTTGGGTCAATTACACCTGCCTTGTAAAGTTTTTCAAACTGTTCGGTGTGTGCATTGAAGCCAAAATCGTCTTTTTCTTCTTTAATTTTTTGAACGATGATAGAACCTTCAATTCCTGCATTTTCAACAATAGTTCTTAGCGGAGATTCTAATGCTTTACGAACAATTGCAATACCCGTGGTTTCATCGTCGTTTGCTCCTGTGAAGTTTACAAGTGCATCAAGTGCGCGAATATAAGCAACACCACCACCGGGAACTATACCTTCTTCAACAGCAGCTCTTGTAGCATGCAGAGCATCGTCAAAACGATCTTTTTTCTCTTTCATTTCTACTTCGCTGGCAGCTCCTACATAAATAACAGCTACGCCTCCTGACAATTTAGCTAATCTTTCCTGAAGTTTTTCTTTGTCATAATCACTTGTAGTATTTTCAATCTGAGCTTTAATCTGATTTACTCTTGCTTTAATTGAATCAGGGCTTCCTTTTCCACTTACAACTGTAGTATTGTCTTTGTCAATAGAAACTTTTTCAGCACGGCCCAACATAGATAAATCTGCATTTTCAAGTTTGTAGCCTTGCTCTTCGCTAATAACTACACCACCTGTAAGAATAGCGATATCTTCAAGCATTGCTTTTCTGCGATCACCAAATCCAGGTGCTTTTACAGCAGCAATTTTTAATGAACCGCGAAGTTTGTTAACAACAAGAGTTGCAAGTGCTTCACCATCTACATCCTCTGCAATAATAATAAGCGCTCTTCCTGTTTGAACAACTTTTTCAAGAACCGGAAGAAAATCTTTCATTATACTAATCTTCTTGTCATAGATGAGAATATATGGATCATCAAATACTGCTTCCATCTTTTCTGTATCAGTTACAAAATATGGAGAAATGTAACCACGGTCAAACTGCATACCTTCAACAAGCTTAACACTTGTTTCTGTTCCTTTTGCTTCTTCAACTGTTATTACACCTTCTTTTTTAACTTTAGCCATAGCTTCAGCAATAAGTTTTCCTATTGAACTGTCGTTGTTTGCTGAAATAGTAGCAACCTGTTCAACTTTTTCATTGCTATCGTCAACTTCCTTAGATTGTGATTTTAGATGTTCAACAACTTTTTCAACCGCTTTATCTATACCGCGTTTTATATCCATCGGATTAGCACCGGCTGTAACGTTTTTTAAACCATTGTTAAAAATAGCTTGTGCCAAAACAGTTGCTGTTGTTGTGCCGTCGCCTGCAAGATCTGCAGTTTTACTTGCTACTTCCTTTAGCATTTGAGCACCCATGTTTTCTACCGGGTCAGCTAATTCAATTTCTTTTGCTACAGAAACACCGTCTTTTGTGATAATCGGAGCTCCGTATTTTCTGTCGATAATTACATTACGTCCTTTTGGACCTAAAGTAACTTTTACAGCATTTGCCAATTGGTCAACACCACTTTTGATTGCTGTTCTAGCTTTTTGATTGAAAATTATATCTTTTGCCATATGATTATATTTTTTGTTTAGTTTGTTTTTGTTATTTTATTAGATGATAGCATAAATGTCGCTCTCTCTCATGATTAGGTAATCTATTCCATCTACTGAAATCTCTGTTCCAGCATATTTTCCGTATAAAACAGTATCACCAACTTTAACGGTTATCGGTTCGTCTTTTTTTCCACTTCCAACAGCCACAACTTTTCCTCTTTGTGGTTTTTCTTTTACTGTGTCAGGAATAATGATTCCTCCTGCAGTTTTTTCTTCAGCCGCTGATGGTTCTACCAATACTCGGTCAGCTAATGGTTTAATGTTTATAGTTGCCATGTTTTTTATAATTTAATGGTTAAACAAATATTATTTATGATGTTATTTTCATTTCACAAGCCGCTATCCAACACAATCTATACCAATTAATAAATTGGTAATTTTTGTCAGTTTATTTACAATAATTCGGACAAATCAAAAAAAAATGTCAGAATGTTATGACATTCTGACATTTTTTTAATCAGTCGTAAACTATTAATCTACAACTTCATCTTGTCCACCACTAGTTCCGGCATCAAACGGTGCAGCATCCTGAGGAGGAATCATTGTTTGAATCTCACTCTGAGGTTCTGCTTTTATAGTGTCTCTTGGAATAACAAAAATTGACAACAATGAAAGTAATAGCAACACAACTGCAAGTGTCCAAGTAGATTTTTCAAGAAAATCTGTGGTTTTGCGTACTCCCATTACTTGATTGTTTGATGCAAAATTACTTGCCAATCCGCCACCTTTACTGTTTTGTACCAGTACAATTAGTATTAGTAAAACACACGTAATCAATACTAATACAGAAATTAAAACATATGCTCCCATTTATTTAAAAATTTAATTGGTTTCTTTTTGAATATCAGAAATTTTTTGTGCAAAGTAACTGCTTTTTTCTGGAAATTTCAAACTTAATTTTTTATAAACTGAAATTGATCTTTCTTTTTGTCCTTGCTTATAATAAATCAGGGCCAAAGTCTCACTCACGATGTCATCTTTCTCTAAACTGCTATCGGCTGAAAAATCCTCTCCAAACTCAGGCTTGTCTTTGCTAACTTTTATTGTAGGCTCTTCCATTAAAAATTTATCGATTAGCTGGCTAACTGATGGCTTTTTTGCTTCCTGTTCTTGCAGAATAGGAGGCTTCTCTAAAAGCTCTTCAACAACAAACATCTGTACTGTAGAAACAGGCTTGCTTTTTTCTTTTACTTCAAGACTCACGCTTGCTTCTCCTCTTTCAGATGATATTTCTGCAAGCCTTTTGTTTACGATTGCAAGTAATTCTTCTTTGCTCAATTGTTTGTGGTCTTGTATTGTTTCAGATGACTTTATGTTTTCTGTTTTTATTACCGGCTTTCTTTCGCTTATATGTTCTTTCTCCGATAAGTATTTTTGCAGCTTTTTCATATCACTTGCGTACACTGAAGCCATGTTTACATGCTTTTCATAAGCTAGTTTATCAAAGTTTTCAATGTTTTTTGAAAGTATTATATGTGCGGTATGGCAATAAGGATAAAACTTTGTAACTCTTTCCAGAAAAGATAGAGTGTTTCCATCCAATGAATTTGGATTATTAATTATGCCGGTATATTTTGACTTTTCCATTAATTACCAGTTAACTACAGCTGCATTAAACACATCCTCAACCAGTGCTTCCACAATTTCAGTTATTGCCTGATCTTCAACCTGAGTAAGACTTAATTTACTATCGTAATCAAAGTATCTTGCAAAACTTCTTTCAAAATCACTCTTTGGGTCGTATTCGTTAATAAATGTAATCCTGATCGTAATTGTGAGCCTGTTGAGTGCTGCTTGGTCGTCGCCGCTAATGGCAGTGGGTTGAGTTGTATATCCTGTTATACTGCCTTCAAAATGCAAATCGCCCCTTCCGTCAGTAAGCTTCAAGCTGGTTTGTTTCATAAATTTATCCTGAAGCGACTCGGTAAACTTTTGACTTAAAGTGGGTTGAACAATTTGAGCATGATTAGGAAAATGCTTTACAGAAAATGTTTTAGCCTGAGGCGGAATCGAAGCTCCTGTAAAACTATAAAATTTACAGCTAGTCATAATTCCTAAAACTATGACAACGATTGTCAACACAGGTAAATTTCTTGATTGCATCTATATCGATTTTAGGGTGCAAATATAAGGAAAAAAGTCTTAGGAAAAACCCTAAATATCAGCTACTAAAACATCTACATAACCTTTTGACTCAGGACTCAGGACTCAGGACTCAGGACTTAGGACTTAGGACTCAGGACTTAGGACTCAGGACTTACGACTCAACCCCATATTCCTTAATCTTTCTGTAAAGCGTTCTTTCACTAATTCCAAGCTCATCTGCTGCTTTTTTTCTCCTTCCTCTGTATTTTTCTAAGGCTTTTATGATAAGATCTTTTTCTTTTTCCTGAATAGAGAGAGTTTCTTCAATGTAAACATGAGGCGCCTCTTCATAGCTCTCAATAATTTCTACTTCTTCTTTCTTTTGTTCTGGTTGGCGTACTTTTATTTCAGGGGTGTTTATAATTTCATTATCGTGTAAGGTATCTCGATATAATTTGTTTATAAGATGTTTGTTCTCATCTTTAAAAGCCTGATCTACTTCACCGCTATGAATTAGTTCCATAATTATCTTCTTCATGTCGTTTACATCCTTTTTCATATCAAACAACACTTTATAAAGAAGTTCTCTTTCACTAAAGTTTTCAGGTGCATTTGCATCTTTAAACAAAACCGGAAGATTTGTATCAAAGCTCTGGGGTAGGTATTTGTGTAATGTATCTCCCGAAATCATTCTTTCATTTTCTATAACTGATATTTGTTCGGCAAGGTTTTTCAATTGTCTAACGTTTCCAGGCCATCTGTAATTTATTAGCATTTGTTCGGCCTCTGAAGAAAGCTGCATTACCGGCATTCTGTATCTTTCAGCAAAATCGGAAGCAAATTTCCTGAATAGCAAAATTATATCTCCTTTTCGTTCTCTTAATGCCGGCACTTGAATAGGAACTGTATTCAATCTGTAATATAAATCCTCTCTGAACTTTCCTGAAGCTATTGCCGATTGAAGGTTAACATTTGTTGCAGCAACAACTCTAACATTGGTTTTTTGGATTTTTGATGATCCAACACGTATAAACTCGCCACTTTCAAGAATTCGAAGAAGCCTCACCTGGGTAAGAAGTGGAAGCTCTGAAACCTCATCAAGGAAGATTGTTCCACCATCTACTACTTCAAAATACCCCCTTCGCGCTTCGTGTGCTCCTGTAAATGATCCCTTTTCATGACCAAACAACTCACTGTCTATTGTGCCTTCCGGAATAGCACCGCAGTTTACGGCAATATATTGACCGTGTTTGCGAGGACTCAATTGGTGAATTATTTTCGGGAATACTTCTTTCCCTACACCACTTTCTCCACTAACCAAAACGGAAATATCTGTTGGAGCAACTTGTCGTGCCACATCAATAGCCCTCTCCAACAATGGAGAATTTCCAATTATATTAAATCTTTGCTTTATTGCTTGTATTTCCATGATTAACAAAAAAAATATCTGGTGAAGATATTAGTATTATCCATTTAAATTGCAAAATTAAAAAACCTTATCCATTTTTCAACCTTAGTAGAATATTTTGTTTCCGTAGATTTATAACCTCTTATATAACTTCCTCGTTCATGCAGCTTCCAGTTTAGCTAATTTCATCCTTAACTGATTGATTTTCTTTTGTTTATATTTTTGTTGAAATTCAAGTAGCGCATTTGGGTTGAAACTTTGTTGGTTGATTATCATTTTATAATAGATAATGGACAGTTTTCGTGCTGTTGCCACAACTGC
>JAGXRQ010000006.1 GCA_018335675.1 Bacteroidota bacterium
AGGTGCTAATGAAAATATAAATGGGCTTATCAGGCAATACTTTCCTAAAGGGTCTTCTTTTGAAAATATTACTAATCAACAAATTCAATATGTTCAACACAAGTTAAATAACAGACCAAGAAAAAAATTGGGGTTCTTATCACCAATTGAATTTTTATCATTAAATTTGATTAAACAAAAAGTTGCATTTGTGACTTGAATTCAGCATTGTAAAATGAAACTTCTCTGATATTTACTTTTTCAACCTTAGAATAGTCATAAATATGCGTTTGGTCGTAATGTATTAGTCCTTCCTGTGAGCCAATAAAGATGTTTTTATTATCAATAATGTAGATATTCTGAAATGCAGGCAATAACAAGCTCCTTATCCGCGTAAAAGGAGTTGTAATATCAATATAATTACCGTCCTCTAGCAACCTCATTAATCCCATATATTCATTTGTAAAATACCATATATTACGGTTTTTATCAAGGTGGATTTTTTCAATAAAACCTTTATTATGAAATATTTTATTTAAATTATCATCCTGTACGAAAGTTCTTTTTGAGCTACAAAAAAAGTAAAATCCATTGCGTGTACTTATGCATAAATTGTCGTTTAAAACTTGGATATTATAGGGTAGTTCGGCAGGTAATCCATCCTGATTATAAAAGAAGCTCACATTATCAACTTTGTTGTAGTCTTCTGAAAAAGTTAATTCAAATAAACCTTTGTAGCCGTGCTCTATCCATAGTTTTCCATCTTGCTGGTGTATTCGTCTTGAAGATTCTGTAAATCCATTAATTGGCTTCGGGTTTCCCCAACCAGTTTTTGTTTTTTCTAACTTCACCAAACCTGAATAAGTACCCGCAATCAGGATATTTGAGTCATCATTTGGCTGCAAAAAAGTCCAGAAACCCCTGATTTCAGAGATTTTTTTTGCTTTAAAACCTTCTATTACAAAACAACCATAATTATGTCCGCAAAACAATGTATTGTCAATAAGTTGAAGGCTCCATATCTGACCTTCTGTGCCTGTGACTAAGCTGAAAATATTTTCTGTAAGAACAGAATTAGTGAGTGCATCAAATTTTGCAGCATAAAGGCCTTGGTTGGTTCCAATATATAAAATACCATTATGTAATATTACAGAATACGTACTTTCAATATTCAGATTGTAATCAAAAATAGTTATGGGTGAATTAGTATTTATATAGTCAATGCCATTGTCTAATCCTAGCCATAGGTTGTTTTGGCTGTCTTTAAAAGCACTCAAAACTGTATTGTTTTGCATCCCTTTATTGCGATTCAAATGTTGTAGTACTTTACCGTTTGCATCTGTTATATAAATGCCATTAGAAATTGTACCGAATGCAAATCCTGAGTCAAAAGCTGTTGCAGAAAAAAGACTATGGCTTTTTAAGAAATTGTTTACAGGACTATTAAATGGTTTAATTACACCTTTATCAAAAATGAATAAACCATCATAAATGGTTCCTATTAAAAGCTTATTCTTTTCTAAAGAAAAAATACAAGAAAGTTCTTTTTCTAAAAATATTTTGTCTGTGCTTATTAATTGGAGTTTATCATCGAGTAATTTATATAAACCTTTCTTCTTATCTGCAACTAACAATCCATTGTCAGTTTGAAACATAAAGCCAAAATTGCCATCAGGTTTAATTGTTTTAATGCTATTGTTTTCATATATCAGTATGCCGGAGAATGAATGAAATATTATTTTGTTTCCATCCTTAAAAATCCTCCATACTTCATCGAAATTTCGATTCTCCTTTGGGATAAGATGATTTAGCGATACCCAATGCTTACCACCATTTTTATTATAAGTTAAATACCCAATCTCTTCAAAACCACCTGCATAAATGGTGTCGCCAACTGCCAGTAAAGAGCGTACTACGGATTGGTTATTAAGTGGATATAATTTCCATGAAGTGCCGTCAAATTCAAGTATTCCATCGTTATTTCCAAAATACATAAATCCATTAGCAGTCTGGGCAATACTCCAATTTTGAGTACTTGCTTCATAGTCAATTCTACTGTGATTAATCATAAATGGCTTTCCTGTCTGTTTAACCTGCGCAGAAGCAAGATTATAACAGCAAAAAACAATTAGAAAAACCAAATGTATCTTTAAGAAATTAATCATGATTGATCATACTTAACAAAAGTATAATAATTAATTTGTTTTTCTACTCTCTAAAATCAATCTCTGACCCAAACATGCTGTGAGGAATCAGATAAATCAGTAATAAAACAATAGAAGCCACAACTACCCATGTTCGGTGATTGTGGTTTTTGTATGTTTTATAAAAGGCAAACAGCCAAAAGATAAACGCTAATGCTGTTTTGTTGTCTGTAAGATCGGTGCCAAATGGCCATCCGGTCCAATAATCTCCGAAAGCATATTTCTGAACAATAGGTCCAAATATCAAACCACCAGCCAATAAGAAAATTAAAGTAAGTAAAGTCAATTTGAATGTTTTGTCTTTAAATATTGCTGCAATTCCTACTCTCATGCTAAATAACATTGCAGCAAACATTAGAATAATATGAGGAATCATTGCCCAAGCGGGTACATCTCCTCTAAATCTTATTATTAATGGTTTCTCTGATAATTCAACTTCTTCACCGTTCTTTTCAAGGAATATTTTATACATCACTTTTCCGGCATGGGGCTGCTGAGGTATGTATGCAATTAATTGCCCATCCTTTCTAACCATATCCTCATAAGTCCATTCGTCATGACTTGGGTATCGCTTATATTTAAAACAGCCTGTTACTAAAGTGTCTTCAACATTTACTCTTATAGGAGCATCCATAGGCATCGGAAAAGATCTGATAAGTTTGTACTTAATTTCAGTACCGGAAAGGTTAACTTTACCATTGAATGGATGTGTTGGTCCTGTTGCTCTTTGATAATATGCACTTGCAAGTGTTATAATCGAAGCGATTATCCAAAATAGTATGTTTCTCTTCATAATGGTGTAATAGTTTTTTCAAGGTATTTGGATGCATTAATAGCATCATAAATTGCCTGATGAATATTTATCCTAATATCTAAATCATTGATTTTTCTGTTTGTGGCATCAGGAAATACCCTGTTTGAAAGGAAAACATACACAAGGTTTTCAGTTGGGTCAACCCATGCATAGGTTCCCGTGAAGCCACTATGTCCGTAACTTTCAGCTGATGCACTTGCACAAGCCGGACTTTGCTGTTTTTTTACAATTGTTGGCTTGTCGAATCCAAGTCCTCGGCGGTTCTGGTTTCCTGCATACTGCACTCTAGTGAATTCTTCAATAGTTTCGGGTTTAATATATTGCCTACCTGCATAATTTCCTTTTCTGTTAATCATTTCCATCAACACTGCCATGTCAATAGCATTTCCAAAAAGCCCGGCATGTCCTGAGACTCCTCCTAGCATTGCAGCTGCAGGATCGTTAACATAGCCCTGAATTATTTGCTTACGGAAAACAGTGTCATTTTCGGTAGGAATAATCTTGTTAAGCGGATATCTGGAAAGTGGTAAATATCCTAATGTTTCTAGTCCCAATGGGCCGTAAAAACTTTTCATTACATAATTATCAAGCGTTTCGCCAACAACCCCTTCAATCATTTCAGCCAACATAATAAAGCCAAGATCACTATAAACGTACCTTTTTCTTTCAAGGCGAGGGGTTTCAAGTATAATGTTGAATATAGAATCTCTGAAGTTTTTGTGGATATATAAATCTTTTGCCACTTGTGTTGGGTATTCTTCTGAAAAATATTTTTGATAAATACGCTCATTTGGTTTGTTGTTTTCGAGTGTATTAATATAAAATGGAATCCATGCTCTTAACATTGCTTGATGGGCAAGTATTTCTCGTATTTCTATCCCTGAATATGTCGTTCCTTGAATTTTTGAGTAATAATAGTCAAGTGCCTGTTTGATGTCAATTTTACCTTCATCAACTAATTTCATTATTGACAGTGTAGTTGAGGCTATTTTTGTGAGTGAAGCAAGATCATAAAGGTCTGAGTTCCTGACAGGCCTTTTTTTTTCATATGTATGATGTCCAAAAGACTTATTATAGATTACCACTCCATTTTTTATTACTGCAATCTGGCATCCGGGATAGGCTTTCTGATTAATCCCATTAATTGCAATTGAGTCTATAAGATTTAGTTTTTCAGAGTCAATGCCAACTTTTTCAGGAGAACTAAATCTTATCCTGAAGCCGGATGGAGTTTGTATCCCTGTATATACCGGAAAATAGGGTGGAACAGAAACAGGTAACCTCCCTCTGGCAGGCATCCCCCCGAATATTACTTGTGCTGTTGCTTGCTCATAAAATACTCCATCTTGATATGCTATAATTATTGAATGAAGGTTCCCGATAGTTTTCTTGCTAAAGTATTCAAGTGAATATGGATTTGCAAAAAGAGCAAGAATGGTTTTATTTTGGGCGGAAATCTGGTCAATAATCTTTATTGTTTGGTTAGTAATTCCATATCTCCTGTTAACAAACATATTGTTGTTTTGAACAGCAACTATGACAATATCAAACTTTTTAAGTTCGGCAGTAAGATTTTTGATTTGCTCATCGCTTGCTTCTTTGTCTATACTATATAATTCAGCCGGATAATAATTTTGAATCATTGCCTGAAATGCATTTTCTTTTGCACTTCCAATCGAAACTGCGGCAATTCTGTTTTTTTCAAGATACTTAATCGGAACAATTGAATCATTGTTTTTTATCAGTGTAATGGCTGATTGAATTAGTCTTTTATTTAGAATTGTAGCATTGTTTGAGTTAAGGTCTCTGTGGAGATTTCGCACCGGCATTGGCCTATATTTATTCAAGCCAACAGACTGTTTGAAGTATAAAACTTTTTTAACTTTTTGCTCCAGATATTTTTCTGAAATCTCTCCGTTTGTAATTGCTTCGGCTAAAGCTTTCACAGCTGCATTTACATCCTGAGGTAATAAAAGAATGTCGTTTCCGGCTTTAAGTGCTTGAACTTCAAGTTCTCCCGGCTTTACATAATCACTTACACCTTTCATATCCAGCGCATCAGTAATTACAAGGCCTTTAAAACCCATATCTTCTTGTAGAAGATTAGTAACAATTCTATACGAAAGGGTAGAGGGGTAGTTTTTCCTTTTATCAAGAGCAGGAATATTAAGATGTGCAACCATTACAGATAGCAATCCATTGTCTATCAGTTGTCTGAAGGGATATATATGAATTGAATCTAACACATCAACAGGATGTTTAATTACCGGAAGCGTGTAATGTGAATCGGAGTCTGTATCTCCATGACCCGGAAAATGCTTAGCACATGCTATTATACCTGCATCTTGCATCCCTTGCATATATGCAATGCCTTTTCTTGCCACATTATATCTGCATTCACCGAATGAGCGAAAATTTATAACCGGATTCTTAGGATTGTTATTTACATCAATTACAGGCGCAAAATTTATATGTACTCCAATTCTTTTAGCTTGATATCCAATAAGAAGTCCCATTTCATAAATATGTCTTTCACTTCTTATCGCTCCAAGTGTCATCTGCCTTGGAAAAGAAATCGTACTATCAAGTCGCATAGACAAACCCCATTCAGCATCAATGGAAACCAACATAGGAGTTTTGGCTTTGCTTTGCAAGTGGTTTGTTAGTTTTAGTTGTCTTTCAGGGCCACCTCTAAAAAAGCATAAACCACCAACATTATATTCTCTAACAAGCCTTTCAATTTCGTTATAATAAATTGCATCCTTATCTGTGTGAACCCTTATCATCAGCAACTGAGCAACACGTTCCTCAAGTGTAAGCGAATTATAAACAGAATCTACCCAAGATGTGGAGAAAACACTAGGTAGGTTCGCAATACTGCCGTATTCGGATATTATAAATTCTTTATTGTCTGAAGATTTTTCAGGAGAAATTACATTTATTAGAGATAATGAAAAGATTGCTACTAAAGCAATTGGCAGTATTATTTTTCGATTCAGCATATAGAGAAATTAATAAAGTGTAAACAATGCTTAAAATAAAACCTCAATTATCAAATCGACAAACGATAATTGTAAAATGCTTGACTTTTGAAGCTTTATGCAAAATTATAAAAAACCATTAAACTCTATTAATAACTCTTAGCTGATGAGTATATTTTTTAAGGTCTTTTGAGAAAATTCCGTTATGATCTATAAGATCGATGCGAACTTTCCCATGAGCATGAATAATATGATGCTCATCTATCATCATGCCCACGTGTGTTATATGTCCTTCGTGATTATCAAAGAAGCAAAGGTCGCCGGGTTGTGCTTCATTAATTAGATCAACAGGAAATCCTGAGTTTACTTGTTGAGACGCATCTCGAGGTATTTTAATACCTGCCATTTTACAAACAATTTGCATGAATCCACTACAGTCAATTCCCATTGCAGAGCGCCCTCCCCAGAGATACGGTGCATCAAGAAACATAAGAGCATTATTTACTGTTTGTAAGGCGCTATTATCAACAATTGAAAGATTTCCACAATATTTATAATTTTCTCCCAAAATTGAAAAATTATCCTGATAAGTTCCATACATGGTGCTTCCTGCTGAAATTAGAAAGCTATTTCCTGTTGTGATGTTTGTTAATACTTGTATTATGTCTCCACTAATTATAATAGGATGGTTTAGTAACTCATTATAGCTGTCGCTGCTTATGAGTTTAATTTGATTTTTCGCCACCCATCCTTCATAATTATCGTATGTTGAAATAATTTTAACCCAATCGTCTTGTTTTTCAGTTACTTCAAACAAGTCTCCGAACAAAAGTTGAGTAACCATTTGACTTTTATGCGAAGCTTCCTCCCTAACTGCCGCCAGCCCAATTAAACAAATACCATGTTGCATACAATTCGCTTTTAAAAACTGCGTAAAAATATCAAAATAAATTGATAAAATAAGAAAGAATTAAGTCCTGAGTCCTTAGTCCTGAGTCGGCAGATAAAAGTTGAAAATCTTGTTTTCATTGCCTCTATGTTTTCTATTCCACGCAAATTTCGCAAAAATTTTCGCAAAAGCTCGCAGAGATTCTGAACCCTTGCCTCAATCTTTTCTGCAATTCGCCCATCACTTTCCTGTCACTCTCCCTATACCCTATACCCTATACCCTATACCCTATACCCTATACCCTATACCCCTATACCCCTAACCCCAAACCATCTACCGCCTTACTTTCACCCATCTCCCTGCCGAATTAGCGTTTATTGAAGTGTCATACATTGCTTCTACCTGGAAAGCCGGCAGATAGTATTCTCCTTCATAAGTTGCTATTAGCATTACTCTAAATGTCTTAGATGTATTTGCAGACAAGTTGAAATAAGTATAAACTCTATCGTCTTTAATATCTTGATATTCCGGAATATCACTTTGGTATGCAGCGGCCGAGGCGTCTAATCTCGCATTTGAAATTTCCCAACCTGATGGGAATATTTGAGTAAGTGCCAACTGAGAATAATCTCCTTTTAGACCGGGGTTGCCAATTGTAACTTCTGCAATGAATGTCGTTCCTTGCTTTAGCTCAGAAACACTGATATTATTACCTTTTGTATCCTTGTATGATACATTCATGGTCAGATTGCTCTGAGATGCAGCTTCTTGGCCAGCAGCAGGAATTCCGGCTACGATTATCCTTCCGAAAAGGGTAGCTTTTCCTGTATTTTTCACAGCTACTGACTTTTCTTTGCTGATATCATCAGTAGAAAGCGTATTTTGCCAAATCAATGCTTTAATATCTAACTGTTTATCTTTATCGCTACCTTGTCTCCAGGTAAAATTCAATCCTGCATCAGGTTGTCTTTCACCATGGAATTTAGAAATTGCCAAAATCGCAAACGAGGTTGTTTGAGTGCTGTAAACATATGGAGTTGAAAGTTCTTCAGAAAGCTTTTTAACAAGATGTGCAGCGTCATTTTTTCTGTTCATCAGTGTTAAAGTTTCAATAATCATAGCTTCATCTCGCTGATTCGATCCATATGTATATCCTGTTTGGTTATAAGGAGCAATTTCTGTCGAAAGGTTGTCAACCAACTGTTTTGCTGCTTCTGGTTGTCCTGCAAGCTGATAAGCTGCTGCAAGTCTCCATTTGGCTGCAATGCTAAGGTTAGGCATTTCTCTCATTCTATTCATGGCTCCTAGTTCAGGAGCTCCACTTAGTGCGAGAGTGTATAGTCTATATGCCTGCATTAGATCGCCTCCGAAAATTGAAGTGTTGGGTATCCATCTGTTTGATATCTGTTGTTGGAAAGACCTCCAGCTGGAAATAAATCCGTCAGGAATAGCATATCCCTTTGCAACAGCTTCTAGCATAAAATGACCAGCATAGTTTGTTGTCCAATCGTCTGCATAATTGCTTCCCGGCCAAAGTGCGATGCCTCCATTGCTAATCTGTCTGGAGTTAATCCTAGTAATTACAGATTGAATATTCTCCTGAATTTTTTGTTTCTCATTATCATCTAAATGAAGTAAATTGCCCAAAAATAACTGAGGAAATGCTGCCGATAAAATTTGTTCACTACACCCGTGAGGATATCTTGTTAAATACTTTAATCGTTTTTCAAGATTTAAAGGTGGGATAGAGGAAATTTCAATAGTGGCTCTATTGGTTCCTTCAATACCAACTAGTTTGTAACTATTTGTATAAGACCCTCCCGGTTCGATGCTAAATGATATTACTTCCGTAATTTCCGGGTTGGGGTTACGAACATTTAGTTCAATGTCGTATTCTGCAGTGCTGTTATTGCTTTTAGCTGTAATTTTAACTCTGGCAACACCTGTTTTTTCAGCTGTTATCAAGTCAAAGAAAACTAAATCATCACCCGCTTTAGAAAAATTAATAGTCTGTGTCTTATTTCCTTTTACGTTCAGCAATTCATTTGTAGAAACTGTGATGCTTACATTTTTCATTTCCGGGTCAGAGACGAATACATTAATTGGCAATTTTACAGTTTCACCCGGACCTAATACTCTTGGTAGTGTTCCGAGTATCATTAGAGATTGCTTTACAGGAACAGTTTTGTCTGCCGAGCCATATGCTCCGTTTTGTCCGGCAACAACCATAATTCTCACTGAGCCAATATATTGTGGCATTTTAAAGCTATGCTGAACAGACTTTCCCTTCTGCAATTCAAATGGACCTAAATATTTTACAACGGGTTTAAATCTATTTGCTCTTTCACCTGCAATAGGTTGTCCAAACTCATCATCACCACCAATTGACAATAGTCTTGCAAATTCACTTCCGAACGCTCCCATTACGTAATCATACATATCCCAAGTTCTAACACCCAGTGCTTCTCTTGCATAGAAGAACTTCCAGGGGTCGGGTGTTGAAAATCGTGTAAGGTCAAGCAAACCATCGTCAACCATCGCAAGTGTGTAGGTCATAGCTTTTCCTTTTTCCTCGCTGATATGAATATTGACCATCTGCCCAGGTTCTAATGTCTCAGGCATTTTTATCACCGGCTTTAGAATTGTGTTTGGGTCTTCTACCAGAATTGGCACTACGCCATAGAGTCTAATAGGTAAGTCGTTTTGAGTCTGTGAGTGTTTCTGCAACAAACTAATATGTGCAAAGAAATTTGGCGACATTTCAGGAGTAGCTTTTACCGTGAAAGTTGTGTTGTCGGCTTTGCTTTCTACCCAGAAAGTTTTAAAAACTCCCGTTCCGTTTTCGAAACTTACTAGTGCTCTACCACCTGAAGATGAAGGGAATGAAAATTTAATTTCTTCGCCGGTTTGATATTTCTCCTTGTCAGTTGTGAAGCTAAGCATATTTGCAGCTTCCTGACGTCCTTCTCTTGTTCCATACCATGATGGCCAATCTATAAGAATTGTTTTTCCTGACCTGTGCCCACTCTGTAGGTCTGTTACCAATACAAGATAGCGTCCCCATTCCGGGTAGCTGATTTTGAATGGGAAGGTTGCCCTGCCATCAAGTGTTTCGAGTGTTTTTGTTTGGATGGGCCTATTATAGCTGCTACTTGAAAAGTCACCAAGGTAATCATCATAAGAATCCCACCACCAGCGCCAGCCAACTTTGTAGATATCAATTTTGAGCTTGGCATTTTTAACCGGTTTTCCCTCATCATCAACGCAAATCATTTCAATTCTGTGAACAGAGTCTGTATATAACATTCCGGAAAATCTTTCTCCCTTAGGAGTTTTAACTCCGGCAAAGCTTTTATATGGGATGTAAAGTATGGATATTCTATCAATGCTGAATGCCCCGCCTTCTTCGAAAACTTTTGTCTCAAAACTTGCTCTTAACATACCAGGGGCACTCGATGACACTCTGATATCAGGTCTTACAGAAGCATTGCCTTGTCCGTCGAGTCTTCCTGAGAATAAATTATTTGTTTCGGAATAAAACGTTTTTGAAGGATCGTCAAATACATATTCCTCATATCCTTTGAAGTTTGTTTTTATGGCGCTTAATGTTACATCCACCACTGCTCTGAGGTTAGATGCAGTTGCACCATGTAGCCATTCTGAGAATAGCTTTATTGGCTTTAAGTCTGATATTTTAAGCTTTTCAGCTCCAAAGTCTATTTTTATTCTAAGCCTGTTAGGCATTATCGTTTCGATTTTTAAACTTTGACTGAAACTTCTTCCGCCAATTTTATATACACTGTTCCAATTTCCGGTAAGATCATCTTCGGAGGTAGGAACAGGGAAATGATAAAAACCATTTAATCCATTGTTATTAACTTTAGAATATACTAGCTGTCCTAGAGGATTGTAAAGCTCAAAGATTACCGGATGTCCTTTTGGAAGACGATTATCAGGGTCTTCAATTACAAGTGTTAGGAATAATGTGTCTCCCGGTCTCCAAATACCTCTCTCTCCATAAACAAAGCCTTTAATACCTTCCTGAACTCTTTGTCCGGAAACATCAAACATGCTTAGAGACAATGAATTTCCGTCATCAATTCTCAAATATCCTCTCTGTTCATCTTTTTTGGCAATTAGCAAAAATGGTTTATTTCGAGGTTTTATAGTTGCCTTACCTTCTCTATCGGTCGAAACAGATTCAATTATTTGCTGCTGGAAATTGTATAATTCAATCGTTACACCCGACATTGGCTTGGCTGTTACAATGTCTGTAATGAAAATATTCATTGTGCCATCAGCGTCTGTCTTAGCTATAATACCTAAATCAGAAGCGAGAATATTTCTTTTAACACTTTTATTGTAGTAGTATGATTCAGAGCATGGGTCATCGCGCTCACTCCAGTTATAGAAATAGTAGTAGCTATATTCGTCGTAAGAACTATAGTAACTTGGGATGTCGGAGTTAGTTTCCCATTCATCAGAGATAAAATTTAGTATTGATTTTTTTGAAGAATCTCCATCATCTTCACCTTCAGAACAAGGATAGACAGAGTATTCCTTTTTAAAGTCAATAATAACCTGATATAAGGCTCCTTGTTCAGCCATTATAATCTCAGAAAGGTCTATTGTGTATAGATTCCAACTGTTGAGGTTTGTTGTTCCGGAAGACATCAGGGAAAGTGTTTTGCTTGCAACAATTCGGCCTACTCTTCGCATTTGCTCATCATCATTAAGTTGATTTATCTGAAAAAACTGTGCAATGTTGTTCTCGAATACTTTTATAACAGTTACATCCACCGCAGCAAGGTTTACTGCTTCAAACGGAAATAATAAGCCAGAGGATGATGGCATTATAACTCCTTTTCCAACAATTCTGACAGCGGGTTTTATATTGTCAAACTTAAATTCATGAACTACTTTTTCACTTAATCTGTTTCCATTAATATCCTGAACTGCCTTTTCAACAAATAGAACTTTATTGCCGGATGGAAGAGATGGGAAAAATATCTTAATCTCATTTCCGGAAATCCTTGTTCTTAGGTTTGACAAACCTTCAACATAAACTAAGCCTGCTAAGTTTTGATTTGGATTTAAAGGCTCTGAAAACTGCAATGATATTATTGGATCAGGAGATTGGGTAATCACAGTATTAACAATAGCAAAAGTGCCGGGTGCAGGCATTTTTATTTCTACACTGCCTTTGTCTTTTGAGTTTATAGAATTAGCATTCCACGATAAATCAATTGACAATGGATTTTTACCCCTTTGTATATCATTCACAACAAATTGATGTGTACGCATATGGTTGCTATGAAGCCATTCAACTTTGCCATGTGCGGGTAATGAACCAAGATTAAGCATTTGCGTAACTTTTTCTGCAATTGCTGCATCGGCCGTTTTTATCACTCCCGTAATTCTAAAAAGTGGCTGCTGATTGGAATAGTATGTTTCTATTGAAGCAATCTCCATTTCTGCAGATTGTTTCATTGTGATAAACCCGAATTTAAAAGTGCTGAATTCATTTGATACATTCAGAAGTTTTGACAAATAAAAATCTACCGTATATTTTTTGTCATGTGGAAGCTTTTCAGCAGGTCTGAATTCAATTGTTCTTCTGTCTTTCCAATATGCTTGCCCATTAATTGACGGACGTATTCTAAATACATTCTGAGTTAACTGAGTGTTTACATCAGAAGAATCAACCATTTCAAAAGCAAACCTGATCTCTATAGAGTTGTCGGTTGGAATTACACCAGCCGTAAATGCCGTAATATATTTTCCGAATGCTGGGTCGGGTGGGGGAGGTAATGTTTCCTTGCCAACAAATCGTTGACCCCATGTAAATAGAATTATTGCCAGTATAGCAACTATTACAATGCCTGAAATGGTTAATACCCTTGATTTTTTCATGATTTTAAGTTTTTGAGATATAATTTTATAGATGTGTTATTTAGGTTCTAAGAAATATTTGCTTAATGCACCTACAAATTTAAAAATTTAGCAATGCAAAAAATAATTATAACGAATTTTTGTTTAATCTTATAATAATTCTCCAATTATCATAAATTTGCCAATATATAGACAGCAATATGAATAGGGTTTTTTTATCTGTTACCAACGATACTTTCACCGACCATAGAGTTCATAAAATGGCAAAAACTCTTTTTGAGAAAGGGTTTAAAGTTGTTATGGTTGGTATAAAAACCCAACAGAAGATAGTACAGCCTAATTATGCGAAAATTATCAGGCTTAGGATGCTTTTTAAGAAGGGATTAGGTTTTTATGCAGAGTATAATATTAAACTGTTCTTCTTCCTTCTCTTTTCCAAATCTGATGTTCTCACGGCTAATGATTTAGATACTTTGCTTCCCAACTATCTCGTTGCAAAAATTCGGAATAAAAAACTAATTTTTGACAGCCATGAGCTATATGTAGAATCTCCTGAAATTGTTAATAGGAAAAGGGTTCAGAATTTTTGGACGAGAATAGAAAAGCTTTGTGTGAAAGGCATTGATTACGGCATGACAGTTAGTGAGCCTATTGCATTATATTATCAAGAAAAATACAAGAAAGAGTTTGTAGTTATAAGAAATCTGCCTAATCTTAAAGTTAAGTCGGAACAGTCAGTTATAATGCCTGAATTCTTCAATAATGAAAAAATTATTTTATATCAAGGGTTTCTTAATATTGGAAGAGGATTAGAAATGGCAATTGAATCATTCCGGTATATTGACAAAGCTTGTTTTATAATAATTGGGGTTGGAGACATAGAAAAAGAATTGAAAGAAAAAGTAAAATCGTTGAATCTCGAGAATAAGGTTTTTTTTACAGGAAGAATTTCTCAAGAGCATCTGCATTTATATACTCAAAAAGCAACAATAGGACTTTCCGTAGAACAGAACATTGGCAAGAATTATGAATATGCCTTACCAAACAAGTTGTTTGCATATATTCGGGAAGGCGTGCCTGTTATTGTGTCTGATCTACCTGAGATGAGAAAAGTTGTTGAGAAATATAAAGTTGGGGAAGTTTTTAAACCACAGAGTAATAAAGAATTTCAAAAAAGTAATGATGAAGCAATGCAGTTTGCAGAGCTTATTACTTCAATGATTAATGATGCGGAAAAACTTTCTTTATACAAGAAAAACTGTTTAACAGCAGCAGATGAATTGTGCTGGGAAAAAGAGGTTATGAAGCTGCCTTACTAATTTTGGTATAATAGCAATTTTATGACATAGTCTAATGCTATTATACTATTCCTGAGTAGCTTTGTTTGAGTAGTAATCAGGATTAAGGTCGAATACTTTTCCATCTTCGCACCTGATGATACGAGCCGGGAATTTTTCGAACAATGAATAATCGTGAGTGGCCATTAGTATTGCACGTCCTGTTTTGCTAATTTCAATCATTAGCTCCATAATGCCTTCACTTGTTTCTGGGTCAAGGTTTCCGGTAGGTTCATCGGCAAGTATAATATCTGGGTCATTAATAAGCGCGCGTGCAATAACAACCCTTTGTTGTTCTCCGCCTGAAAGTTGGTGAGGCATTTTAAAGCCTTTGGTAACAAGGCCGACTTTTTCGAGCACATCTTCAATTCTTCGGTCCATAGCAATCTTATCTCGCCAACCGGTGGCTTTCATAACGAAAATCAAGTTATCTCTAACATTTCGATCATTCAGCAACTGAAAGTCTTGAAAAACAATTCCGATTTTTCTTCTAAGAAATGGGATTTGGTTATTTTTAATTCCATTAAGTTTATAACCTGCCACCTTTGCAAATCCATCTTTTAAAGAAAGGTCTGCATATAAAATTTTCAAAAGACTGCTTTTGCCACTGCCAGTACGCCCAATAAGGTAGCAAAACTCACCTCTTTCAATGTGCAAAGTAACATCTGAAAGTATTAAATGATCTTTTTGAAATACTGCAGCGCCTTCCAGCTCAATAATTGTATCTAATGCCATTTATTTTTGGTTTGAAGAATACTAAAGAAACAGTCAAAATTAAGGTTTTTATTATTCAAAACAAAAATTCGAGCAAAACGATGTTTTTACTGTTCTTTTTTTCTTGATAAAAAAAGAACCACTAAATTCAAGTAATTAATGCAACTTTTTACGAGGATATAAAGTAAATAATATTTTTCAAGACAAAGGAGAAAGAAATTATCTTTCCCCTTAAAGAAATTATCTTTCCCCTTGTCCTGATGGATAAAGTTTAAATTGGCTTTCCTCGTCAAAAAAAAGTTGCAAAAT
>JAGXRQ010000007.1 GCA_018335675.1 Bacteroidota bacterium
AGGTGCTAATGAAAATATAAATGGGCTTATCAGGCAATACTTTCCTAAAGGGTCTTCTTTTGAAAATATTACTAATCAACAAATTCAATATGTTCAACACAAGTTAAATAACAGACCAAGAAAAAAATTGGGGTTCTTATCACCAATTGAATTTTTATCATTAAATTTGATTAAACAAAAAGTTGCATTTGTGACTTGAATTCAGCTGATATAATCCGCCGCTTTGCTTAAAAAACAACTTTGCTAAGCTTGTATTGTTGTTTATTCCTATTTGCATTCCGTGTGTGTGTCCGGAAAAAGTGACATCAACATATCGGTGCTGCGTACTTATTATTTCATCCCAATAACTGGGGTCATGAGAAAGCAGTAATATAGTTTTTGTTGTGTCTATCCCTTCTATCGCTTTATCTATATCTCCTTTTTTGGGAAAACGTGACTTTTTCCCCCAGTTTTCAACTCCTGCAATGATTATTTCTTCGCCATTTATTTCAAGTTCATAACTTTCATTCATTAAAACACACCACCCAAACGACTCTTTTGTATTTATCAACCTTCTAATGTTGGCCTCTTTCTCTATGTCATTTCCCCAACTTAAGTATTCACCATAGTCATGATTTCCTAAAATAGAATAGACACCATATCTAGCTCTAATTTCGGGTAGAATTTTCGCAAATCGGTCTATTTCATCAGTGTGAAAGTTAACTATGTCGCCTGTAATAAAAACTAAATCTGGATTTAAATTATTTATTTTTTCAACCAAATTCTTAATTGGATCCACAGAAATCCAACTCCCTAAATGCAAATCGCTTATATGGACGATTTTAAGCCCATTTAATGGCTCCGGCAATTTGCTAACTATAATGACCTTGTGATTTATTTTGATGTTATATGCCGTTCTTAAAGAGCCAAAAAGCATCATTGTGAATAATACTATAAATGTAATTCCTAAAATCCTGTTTATTCTTGTCCTGATTATATGACGTTTAAATATTAATAAGTCGACCAATAGCAATATCATTAGAATTGAAAATACAAATAATTTGGGAATATAACTAATTGATATTGCAGTGAATATCAAATGATTAAATATTGGGCTCCAATTTGTAAATCCATAAAAAAGTGCAAGAAGGAATATACTTAATGAGGCAGATAATACATAAATTATAATGGCTGTTATGTATTTTCTTAATTTCCCTGCTTCATATTTATTTGTAAAAATGAAATACAGGTATGCATCTATGTATAATAATAATGGTGATAGCAATATTGTGGTTTTATATATAGGAAGTTGATGTGCATTTAATAGCCCAATTATAAAGGCAATCAAAACAATTAATGAAGTATATAAAATTGGCTTTTTGATAATCATTTATTTTTATGCGAAATTAAAAAAAAATGGTTTTAGAATTTGCATGGTGTAACTTTGCAAACTCTATTTAATTTTTTTCGCATTATAAAATCAACAATGAGGGTATTTCGCAATATATTAGAAGCAAAAGGAATAATTCAGAATGCAATTATTACAATTGGTTCATTCGATGGTGTACATGAAGGTCACAAGGTTATAATAAACAGACTTATAAAATTGGCAAAAGAAACATGTGGGGAGTCGGTTTTAATTACTTTTAATCCTCACCCACGCAAAGTGCTTTATCCTGAGTATAACGACCTTAAATTGGTTAATTCAGTTGATGAAAAAATCTTTTTGCTTCAAAGCACAGGATTAGACAACCTAATAATTCATCCGTTTGATAAGAATTTTGCCAATACTTCTTCTGTAGATTTTATTATTAATTATCTTGTTAAATGTCTGGATGTTAAAGTTGTAGTTACCGGGCCAAATCATCATTTTGGCAAAAACAGGGAAGGAGATCAAAAAGCTTTATCAGAATTGGGAGAAAAACATGGATTTAAATTAGAAGGTATCCCTTTAAAGGATATTGAAAATGAAACTATTAGCAGTGGCAAGGTTAGAGATGCCATTTTAAATGGTGATTTTGTAAAAGCAAACAGATATCTTGGGTTTAATTATCTGATAATTGGTAAAATATTTAGAAGTGAAAAAGCAGACTCCAACAAATGGTTTATTGAAATTGAAGAAAAGGAAAAACTTCTGCCACCAGATGGAATTTACGATGCAGAAATAATTGTTGATGAAAAAAGAATAAAAATACGGGCAAAAATAACTTCAATAAGCAGCACTGAAAAAGAAGTAATGATTATTTCGCAAGATGTTTGTGCTTTTTCTGAAGGGCAAATTGCAAGGTTGTTATTTATTTGATAATGTATATCAATCATATATTGAATAATAAAATATTTTGTTTTATTTTGCAATGTAAATTTAACGACCTAATTATGGCTAAATTAATTAATCTCTCCGAAGCAGCTTCTCTGGCAATTCACGCTATGGTGCTGATTGCAAAATCAAAAACTCATATCAATGTGAATAAACTTGCTGAACAAATGGGTGCTTCTAGAAACCATCTTGCTAAAATAATGCAGCAGCTTGTAAAATTTGGATTTCTAAAATCTGTAAGAGGCCCTAATGGAGGATTTGTATTAAATATGGCTCCTGAAAATATCACAATGCTTAGTATCTATGAAGCAATTGAAGGAAAAATTGAAGTTCACGATTGTCCTTTAGATAGGCAGATTTGCCCATTTGATAAATGCTTAATGAGCGGATTAGTGAAGGATGTTTCTATTCAATTCAGAGATTATTTCAGTAAAAATACCATAGCAGATTATATTAACCAATAATAAAAAGAGGCTGCCTGGATTTCAGACAGCCTCTTTTTATTTCTTCTTTGTAAAATTACTTTCTAAAATTTACATCAAAAATATCTGCAAGCCATTCCCATGTGTCATCTGCATATACAATTACTAGGTCAGGATAATACTCATCCCAATAAGCATCATAGAACAATCTATATTCAACTCTTCCTATAATCTGATTATATGCGGTATGAATCATTGCAACGGAGATATTATTATTCATACATGCAACATCATTTTCAGTGCATAAATCCATATCCATTAAATTAACATAACCATCTAATCTAAGTGGGCTAACCTGATAATGACCTGATATCTTAACAATATTTTCCTTATCTGTTGTTAATTGCACAGAAACATTGTAGCTCATAATTACTGTATTATTTTCTTTGAATGAAAATGTACTGTTATAATTCGCTCCGCTAACGCTTTCAGACATTGTTATTATATATGGAGGCATATTAATTGTAACTGACATGCTTGTTGGTGCTCCATCCGCATCAAATGAGGCTGTATAGCTCATTTCAAAACATTTCACACTATAAGCAATTAATTCAATATCAAACCTAATTGGAAGTTCTTCTTCATCAATTATTGTATATTGATAATTAGTAATCGTCATAGTAGCATTCCATCCGCCATTATAAAAATCTTCTTCATCGGCAGGAAAAATAAACTGTAGATATGTAACTCCCGCATTTATTAAATCAAAATCTTCGGTTGTGTAGTTATATTTGTAAACTCCACCAACTTTTGGATCAGGTTCGTTAATGTTTTTTAGAGTGAACTGACTTTTTATAATTTTCTTAACGTTAGATGGTTTTAGCTTTTCCATTCCCCTTATGGATGGCTTAATTGCTGTTTTCCAATCTTCTTCTCCAACATTTGATATGTTTGCAAAAAAATCAAGAGTGGTTGCTGCTTGTGAAGCCATTACCTCTTCCATTTTCCCTGTTATTTCCTGACTTGCACTTCTGATTTCAACTTTTGCAGTTTCAGCAGGCATGTTTGTAAGAGGATTATTAACAGTATCTTTCTTACATCCGGAAATGTATAAAACCGAGGCTGTTACAAATAATATCAAAAATGTATAAATTGTTTTTTTCATAATTTGTTGAACTTTAAGTTTATATATTAACTGAGAGTTACAAAAGTAATATTCTAAATAGAATTAGGCAAGTTAATTAAACCCTGTATGGTTATAGATGTCTGTTTATTAAGTGAGCAGTTTAACACGTTAAAGTTATTATATGGCAAGCTGCACCGCATCTTTGCAATTGTTAAATAACAAATAAATAGCAAGAAATAAACAGGTGAAACTAAAAGTATTATTTTTACAGTTATAATTCATTAAAAATGAAAAGATTTAAGCAATTAATACTAATCTTTGCTCCTTTATTATACCTTACATTCTCCTGCTCAACAGGTATTGAGTCTGATAATAAAGATAATTTGGATAAATTTCCTTGGGCTTATGAGGGTATTTCTGAGCTAAGAAGAGGTGATATTATCGTGAGAGCCAATAGCAATTTTTTCCCGGCAACCTCTTTTGTTGAAAATGGCTGGAATGCAGGACATGCTGCTATTGTAATTCAAGGTTTCGAATCAGAAAATACTGATAGCTTACTTGCTAATACTGTTATTTTTGAGTCCCATTCAAGGCCTTTGCCTAGAAATCATCAACTTAGAGAAGTGAAAGCTCTTGATATTAATAATAATCCTTTTCTTTATAATGATAGTTTTGTTGAGAAATATAAAGGCAGTCGCTACCGTTTAAGATTAGAATTATCTGAAAATCAAATAGATTCGATTATCGACTTTATAATAAACCAAAAAGGAAGTTATTCCAGTTGGAATTCAATTAAAAGATTTCCAAACAGTTTGGAGATTATTGAACTTGTTGATTCTGCTTATAGAGAAAATTGGGCTGATAATACTCACTGGTATTGTTCTTTACTTATTTGGCAAGCGGTATTATATGTAACCGGAATAGATTTAGATGACAATGCCGGATATTTTGTCTATCCTAACGACTTGATTATGAGCAATTATTTTGATAATAATAAAAGTCACAAGGGAAGGTCAAGATTTTAGGTTTTGATTGACATTATTCTTCTGATACTAATAATAAAATCGTCGATATATTCGTAACTACCATCCTTGTAGTACACTACAAAATCAAGTTTATCGCTTCCAGGTCTAGTTTTGAGCTTTACTATTCCTATAGTCCTTCCGTCTGTTTTAGAGTAAATCTTTATTCTTGAATTCTTGTTAAAGTCCGAAACATAATCAACTGAATGCCTACCTATGCCTTTGTTGTATACATTTATATCTATAATTACAGGAAACAACTCAACTTTCATTAAAAGCTTGTTTATATAATATGAAGCATCATCTTCAAAGCCAAGATTGGCGTCTACATTCCATGTTAGAATAATTCCTGATGAGCCACTAATCAATATTTCGCATTGTAGTTTACCTGATTTTTTCCTAAGCTTTGTAGACATCTGAATAGAGATATTGTATTCATCAAATTTTCCCTTAAAATCAATTTTTAAAGGCATTCCGTAATTTACTTCTGCATAATGATTTATTTCCATTGCTTGCTGATTTCCAATATACATTTCGGCTTTTAATGAAGTAGGTATATTGAAATTGCTAGCTGTAGATTTTGCATCGTATTCAGTTACAATTAAACGAACATCAGCATTTCTATTTACCGCATCTTTAAAAAGTAAAACTAAAGAATCGGAATCAGCCTTTTTTTCAAACATATTGCATTCAACATTATGTTCGAATATTCCTTTATTTTCAGTAAAGTTATACTCGATAGTGTCTGTGATTTCCGATTGGTTGGTTAGAAAAAATGGAAGAGGAATATTATTTATGGTCTTCAGTTTCTTAAGTGCTAAATAGGGTCTGGTTTCAACAAGTTTGTCGTGCAACCTGATTATTTCATTATCAAATGCTTTCAAATGTGATAAAGCTTCATCTTTATCCATTTGATTGGTGCAAGAAAAAAGAAATAACCCGAGTGTACTTGATGCTATTAAAATGTATAAAAATTGGTTGATTTTCATAATTATTGAAAATTAATTTCCGCAAAATTAATTAATTATACTCTTAAAACACTTAATTATCAGGCATTTTTCAAAAAAGAGTATTAGTGGATTAAACTTTCTTTCAAAAACTGCATCAAAGAAATAAAGATGTTTAACTAAAACTTAAAAAAAATGAAAACTTCAAGAATTATATCCGCATTATTTATAGCAGGATTAGTATTAATGATTTCTTCGATGGATGCAAACGCACAAAGAGGCAAATCTAACGCTAGAAATGCAACCATTGAAGATGCATCAGGAACTTTTGAACCAAGAGATTTTTGCAGTAATATTCCTAATATTACAGAAGAACAACGTGCTAAAATTAATGAACTTAGAACAAGTCACTTGAAAGAAGCAACTCAACACAGAAACAAAATGGACGAACTTAGAGCTCGTAAAAGGACACTAATGTCGGGAGAAAGAGTTGATTTAAAAGAAATTGATAAAATTATTGACGAAATGTCGGCATTACAAAATGCTCAGATGAAGTCAAGAGCAAGACATCATCAGGAAATTAGAAATCTTTTAACAGAAGAGCAAAGAGTGTTTTTTGATGCTCGTGGTCCAAAAGGTGACAGAAAAATGATGAAAAAAGATCAAAGAAGAATGCATAGATAGGTTTGATGTTGTTTATTAATTAGTTTGTTTAACTGCCGGAGGAAAATTTTCTTCCGGCAGTTTTTGTTATTATTGTTTATGAAATTGTTTTAACCAAAAAAAATTCTTTAGTTTGCAGAAAAATAATAGCTATGGAACATCAGGGTATGATGCTGGGTATTATGATAACATACCTGGCTGTTATTACTGCTATTGGAATATATGTCGGACGAAAAGTTAAATCTTCGAGCGACTATGCAATAAGTGGGAGAAATCTTCCGGGCTGGGTAGCTGCATTATCAGAAAGGGCAACCGGCGAATCGGCATGGGCATTATTGGGTTTGCCCGGGGCGGCTTATGCACTGGGATTAACAGAGATGTGGACCGCTATTGGTTGTGCTTTGGGTATCATTTTAAGTTGGTTGTTTCTTGCTCAAAAAATTAGGTCGGAAGCTGAGAAGTATAAAGCGGATACCTACATTGATTTCATTGCTAAAAGACATGGAAGCACAGGCCGGTACATACAGATATTTGGTAGTTTGTTTATTGCCTTTTTCTTCTTTTTTTATGTTGCGGCTCAATTTATTGGAGGTGGAAAAACAATAAATGAGATGTTTGGACTAAATATTGGTTTTGGAATCCTCATCGTTGCGTTATTTGTAATTCCTTATACAATTTATGGCGGATTTAGAAGTGTTGCTTATACAGATGTGCTGCAGGCCATTATTATGATAATTACGCTTGTAGTGGGACCTATTGTTGGGATTTATTATATTTCTACAAATCCGGATGTTTTTGCCTCTACAATTCCTCAAGCTATTCAGAAATCAGGTGAAGCATATTCAAATCTAACAGGAATGACGAAAGGGTTTGGGTCGGGAATTATTATTGTTACCGGTCTTAGTTGGATGTTTGGTTATTTGGGTGGTATGCCGCAGCTTACTGTTAGATATATGGCAATAAAAAATTACAGCCAGGCTAAAAAAGCTAGAAATATTGCTATTAGTTGGACAGTTTTAGCTTATACAGGAGCTTTATTGCTACGCTATATCGGATTGGCAATATTTGGTCCGAATTCATCGGAATTGGGTGATGTTGAAACAGTTATGCCTGCAGTAATTTTCAAAATATTTCCTCCTTTTATTGCCACAATACTTGTCACAGGTGCTTTTGCCGCTATGATTTCAACAGCTAATTCTTTACTTATTTTAACTTCAACTGAAATAAGTGAAAATATCGTAATAACAATAAATACAGAAAAAGATTCACTGTTTCAAACCTTTTTGTTTCTAGAAGTGTTACAGCATTAATGGCAATTGCTGCTTTAGTTTTGGCTTATCTTACTAAAGATGTGATGGTTTATAGTTTGGTTAAATATGCCTGGGCTGGTATAGGTGATACTTTTTCGGTTATAACTATTTTAACGTTGTTCTGGAAAAGATTTCATGCCAGGGCAGCATTTTGTACAATGGTGGCTGGTTTTGTTTTCACCGTTGTATGGATTCAAACAGGAATGGAAGAGTATATTTCATGCTTGATAATGACATTTGTTGTGGCTTTATTGACTGCAATTATGTCGACTTTGATTTTTAAACAGAAAAAAATAATATCTTAATGAGATTCTATAAAATTCCTGTCTTTCTGGCTAATGAAGCTTGTCCTAACAAATGTGTGTTTTGCAACCAATACGCAGTTGCAAGCCTAGACAAAATTCCTCTTCCTAACGAGTTACCTGCTTTATTTGATAAGCATTTTCAAACATTTAAGAATGTTGATAGTAATATTGAAGTTGCTTTTTTTGGAGGAAATTTTACTGGAATCAGTTTAGAATTGCAAAAAAAATACCTTGAGGTAGCTGCTAAGTACTTGGATATGGGTAAGATACATGGAATAAGAATTAGCACTAGACCGGATTTTATAGATTCTGATAAGCTTATGTTCCTAAAGTCAATGGGGGTTTCTGCTATTGAACTTGGGACACAATCAATGGATGAAAATGTACTAAATGTGTGTAGAAGAAATCATACTGCTCAAGACTCTATTAATGCTGCCAAATTAATTAAAGACTTTGGTTTTGAGCTTGGAATGCAAATGATGACAGGTCTGCCTAAAGATACAGAAGAACAAAGCATTAATACTGCAAAAGAAATCATAAGACTAGGGGCAGAAACCACTAGAATTTATCCATGTTTGGTTGTTAAGGGTACTGAACTTGAAAATATGTATAAGAGGGGAGAATATAAACCTCAAACTTTAGATGAAGCAATAAGATTGACAGCCAAGCTTGTCGACCTTTTTGAGGATGCGAAGGTTAACGTTTTAAGGGTTGGGTTGCATCCAAGTGAAGGATTTATAAGAGGGGAGGAGCTTGTGGATGGTCCATTTCATCCGGCTTTTGGAGAACTCGTAAGATCTGTGATGTGGTACAATAACTTTAAAAATGCTTCACTTCCTGATTCTCAATCAATCTGCATTACAGTAAATCCCAAAAGTATAAATGCAGCTATTGGTCATAGTGGTTGTAACAAAATCTGGTTGAAAAAGAAGTTTGCTCATGTTGTTTTTAAAACCGATAATTCATTAGGTGTTAAAGAATTCCATGTTAATCCTTGTTGATAAAAAAATACCAGAAAAGGCTCTTCGTAAACTTTCAGCTTACGGAGAGGTAATTCTTTTTGAAACAAATGGGATAACTTATGATGCTGTTAGTGGTCACCCTGACATATTCTTTTGCCAAACACCTGATATTCTAATTGTTGCGCCGAACACACCGGGTAAATATATCGATATTCTGATAAAAAATAGCATTGAATTTACATTTGGCAACAGCACCGTAGGTCATAAATATCCTGAAACGGCAAGATACAATGCTTTAGTGACAGACTCAATTATTCTACACTGCATTAGCATCACAGAAATCAACATTATTAATCTGAATGTAAATAAGCAAGTTATAAATGTAAATCAAGGTTATTCCAGATGTAATTGTATTGTTGTAAATAATCAATATTTAACATCGGATATGTCTATTTTTAAAGCCCTTAGTGTAAGTGGATGCAAGGTTACATATGTAAATCCAAGTGAAATATATTTGAAAGATTTCAAAAATGGATTTTTTGGTGGATGTTGTGGTGTATTAAATAATAAACTATTTGTTTGTGGTTCTATAGATTATTTAAATCCTGAAGAAGTTACTTCTATCTACAATATTAATGGAATTGAAATTATACAATTATGTGACGAGGGGCTTTTTGATGTGGGTGGAATTCTGTTTCTACAATAAATCATATGTCGCTGAGAATTGAATATTTAATTTTTGGTTTGATTAGGTGCGGAATATTGATAAATTATTAACCCATATAATAATACAACAATGATAAACTTCAAATTAAGAGAATTAGACAAGATTGTGCCTTGGGGAGCAAAACCCGAATTATCTTTAAATTGGTTTGGACTCACAGAAGGAGACTTGTGGTTGAAGTTCGGATGCGAAACAATTTATGAATACTCGAAAGAAGCTATTAAAGATTGGGGAAGGCAATCTTCGCAGTACAATGACTATCAAATAGCGAGATTTATTGAAGATTTCACTGAACTTTTTGATAAAATAAGTGAGAGCATTCCTGAAGAGATTTACAACCTGACAAAAGACTTGAAAAAATTTCAATCTGATGCAAAAGATTGGATTGACTTATGCGAAAAAGGTGAAGACTATAATAGTGATTTTAATTTTGAAGAGTATTGCAAACTAACTTCATGGATCTACCAGAGAACACTATACTCTGAACACTTAGTTGGAGGGCCGCATTTGTCATTTTTTAGAAGAAACGACAAAGTTAGAATTACTTGGGATACAGAACATATATTAGAAAATGGCCTAAGTCTATGGACGGCTAAGAACGGGAGCTATGAAATGGATTATTCTGATTTTATTGATAAAATAAAAGATTTTGGGCAATCATTCTTTACGGAAATGAATAAGCAAATTGAGTTAGCCATTGCCAAAGACTGGGGAGATGTTGAAATAGACAAACTGAGAATAGTTGAAGAACACAAAGAAAGAAAAGAAGAGTTTCTCTCAAAGCTATTACTACCTGAAAATGAATTAGTTGATAAAACTGACTGGGCAGATATAGAGCAATTATATAACCGAATGACAAACGAATTGAAATAGCATTCGACATTATTATAACATTCAATGTTGCCTGATTATTGATTCACTGCATATTATTCCCAACACTGATAATCAGTAATATAATCAAATATTCATATTAAATATGTCCTATAATTAATAATTGGTAAAAAACTACACCCCTGAATATCAGTGCTATATATCCATTTCAGGAAGTGATTATACTAAAAACGCAATCATTTGTTTGTGTTTTTGCTAATAATACTTAGTTTTTCATCAATGCTTGTGATTTTCTGCATTAATACATCTAAATAATTGCCGGCTAGGGTAATGCTTAGGCTTTCGGTTTTATATTGGATTTCCTTTTCATGTACCATGCTTACTGATTCCTCTGTAGCATTATCATTAAACATATTTCCTTCTCCCTTAATCAACCAATCTGTATTGAGGTTTGGGAACGTTTTTAATATCATCATTATAGTTGTATAGCCTGGGCTTTGCCTTCCTTTTATTATGTTTCCAATCGTTACATTGTTTTGTATTCCAATTTTTTTAGAGAATGAGTTGATGTTTAAGCCTAAGTTTTGTATAAGCACCTCAATCCTTTTGTTGATTTCTATCTCATTGGTTTTCATATCTATATGATTTTTTTGCTAAAAAATACAATCAAATGTTTGTAGATATAAGAAATAATTGTATTTTTGTTGCGGACTTATTTATGTCCTGTTTAGGTACTACAAATTTAAAAACAAATTTTACATTAATGACAATAAAAGAAGTATTAAACAAACTCCCCGAAGGCGAATCCATTCAAGAAATTATGGATAATATGCCGATGAAGCTTGCAAAAGAGATTAATAGAGAAATGCCAAAGACTCTTGGCGTATCATCTAGGTATTGGAGAAAATTGAAAACAACTAAGCTTTCAATCCAACCCACCAAAGCCCTTGATGTACTTGAAGAATTAGCTAAGCAATGAAATATATAGTATTAGTGATAGCAGTATTCATTGTTGCTGCTTTCTCAATTGCAAAAATACAAGGCTGCAAGCGAAAAAGGAAAATCAAAAAGGAAAGGTATAATTATAAATATCCAAAGAAATGATCCAATACACGGTAAGCGAGGTAGTATCAGTAAAACTACAGTGGAACATGCCTGGAACTGCTAAAAATAGCAGTCAAGTGCTGTTTAGCGACAAAAAAGCTGCTTTATCGTACATACAGGAGAGGGCAAAATCATATTTGATTTTGCAATTATCAAATTATATTGAGGTCTTGAAAAAGGCTAAAGCCGGAAACCCCTCTGAATTAACCAAAACACTTCAACACATTGTTAACAACCCTCAAAAAAATGCTGCTTATGCTGCTAATATAATAATGCAAGTCTTTGCTAATGGGCATGGAGATTATTCTCCCCCAATGTCAATATCTATTAAAATAAAAGAGAATTGTGATATC
>JAGXRQ010000008.1 GCA_018335675.1 Bacteroidota bacterium
AGGTGCTAATGAAAATATAAATGGGCTTATCAGGCAATACTTTCCTAAAGGGTCTTCTTTTGAAAATATTACTAATCAACAAATTCAATATGTTCAACACAAGTTAAATAACAGACCAAGAAAAAAATTGGGGTTCTTATCACCAATTGAGTTTTTATCATTAAATTTGATTAAACAAAAAGTTGCATTTGTGACTTGAATTCAGCTTTTTAAGTATTACTGCTTATGCAGTAGTGTGTTTTGTGCCTCCTGTTTTCTCCCGAACTGCAGCTTGTGCGGCAGCAAGTCTTGCAATTGGCACTCTATAAGGAGAACAACTTACATAGTCCATTCCTACTCTGTGGCAGAATTCAACTGAACTTGGTTCTCCACCATGCTCACCACAAATTCCTATTTTCAGACCTTTTCTTCCTTGTCTTCCTTTTTCAACCGCCATTTTCACGAGCTGACCAACACCTTCTTGGTCAAGTACCTGGAATGGGTCATGCTTTAAAAGGCCTTTTTCAAGATAGATCGGAAGGAAACTGCCAATGTCATCACGGCTATAACCAAATGTCATCTGAGTTAAGTCGTTTGTTCCAAAAGAGAAAAACTCTGCGTTTTCAGAAATTTCATTTGCAATTAGACATGCTCTTGGAATTTCAATCATTGTACCTACTAAGTAATCAATTTTGTCGCCTCTCTCCTGAAATACCTTTTCTGCAGTTTCGCGTACAATCTGTTCTTGTAGTTTATATTCTTCCTTAGTTCCTGTAAGAGGAATCATAATTTCAGGAATTGCTTTAATGCCTTTTTTCTTAAGGTTTAGAGCAGCTTCAATAATTGCTCTTGCCTGCATTTCTGAAATTTCAGGATATGTGTTACCCAAACGGCAACCTCTATGTCCAAGCATAGGGTTGAACTCATGCAATGATTCAACTTTATGCTTAATTTCTTCTGCAGAAATACCCATTTCTTTTGCCATTTCTTTCTGATTAGCTTCTTCGTGAGGAAGGAACTCATGTAAAGGAGGGTCAAGCAATCTAACTGTAACAGGTAAATCGTGCATTGCTTCAAAAATACCTTCAAAGTCTTCGCGCTGAATTGGAAGAAGTTTTTCTAGAGCTTTTCTTCTTCCGGCTTCATCATTTGCAAGAATCATTTCTCTCATTGCTTTAATTCTAGCTCCTTCAAAGAACATATGCTCTGTGCGGCAAAGTCCAATTCCTTTTGCTCCAAATTCGCGTGCAACTTTAGAGTCTTTTGGTGTATCAGCATTTGTACGTACATATAAACGAGTGTGTTTTTCAGCCAATTTCATTAATTCGCCAAAATCTCCACTTAACTCAGGGTCTTGAGTTTTTATCTTGCCTGAATAAACTGAACCTGTAGAACCGTTGATAGAGATGAAGTCTCCTTCTTTATATTCTTTACCTTCAACAGTCATTGTGCGGTCTTTGTAATTTATTTTTATCTTACCTGCACCGGAAACACAGCATTTACCCATTCCCCTTGCCACAACAGCAGCATGAGATGTCATACCGCCACGAGCAGTAAGAATACCTTCTGCTGCATCCATACCACTTAAGTCTTCAGGAGAGGTTTCAACTCTTACTAATATTACCTTTTTCCCTTTGGCAGCCCATTCTGCAGCTTCGTCAGCGAAAAATACAATCTGACCTGTTGCCGCTCCCGGTGATGCAGGAAGCCCTTTTGCAATAGCTTTTGCTTTTGCAAGTTCTTCAGTGTCAAAAACAGGATGTAGCAACTCGTCAAGTTTGCCGGCTTCCATTCTTAATAAAACCTCTTCTTCCTTAATAACTCCTTCACGGAATAAATCCATAGCAATCCTCACCATAGCAGCGCCTGTGCGTTTTCCATTACGAGTCTGAAGCATCCATAATTTACCCTCTTGTATGGTAAACTCAAGGTCTTGCATATCTTTATAATGGTTTTCTAGTTTTTTCTGCTGTGCATTTAATTGTTGATATAATTCAGGGAATAATTCTTCTAATGAAGGATATTCAGATTTTCTCACTTCTTCGCTTACACTTTGAAGTTTAGCCCATCTAAGTGAACCTTCTTTTGTAATTTCTCTAGGTGTTCTGATGCCGGCAACAACGTCTTCTCCCTGAGCATTAACAAGATATTCTCCGTTAAAAAGGTTTTCTCCGGTAGCAGCATCTCTAGTAAATGCAACACCTGTAGCAGATGTATCACCCATGTTCCCAAATACCATCGCCTGAACGTTTACTGCTGTTCCCCATTCAATTGGAATATTATGCATTTTACGATAATATGAAGCACGTGGGTTGTTCCATGATTCAAATACTGCAAGCACTGATCCCCAAAGTTGTTCCCATGGATCTTCCGGAAAATCTTTGCCTGTTTGTTTTTTTACAGCTTGTTTGAACTTTACAACAAGCTCCTTTAGATCACTCGCTGTAAGATCTTGGTCAGAATTAACGCCTTTTTCTTCTTTCATGTGCTCCATGATTACATCGAATGGATCTTCCTCTTCTTTTGATGCTGGTTTCATACCCATTACAACATCACCATACATTTGAACGAAACGGCGGTAAGAATCCCAAACAAAGCGTTCGTTGTTTGTTTTCTTAATTAAACCTTGAAGTGTTTTTTCATTTAATCCAAGGTTAAGAACAGTATCCATCATTCCTGGCATTGACGCTCTCGCACCCGAACGAACTGAAAGTAGAAGAGGATTTACTGAATCGCCAAAACCTGCGTTCATTTCTTTCTCAACTCTCTTCATGTTTTCTTCAGCTTGTTTTTGCAAAGCTTTAATAATATAATCGCGTCCAAATGCATTATAAGCAGTACAAGCTTCTGTAGTAATTGTGAATCCTGGTGGCACTGGTACTCCAATATTTACCATTTCTGCCAGATTAGCTCCTTTTCCTCCAAGTAGGTTGCGCATGCTTCCGTCTCCATCAGCTTTTGCACCTCCAAAGAAATAAACATTTTTTCCTTTTTCGAAATCTTCTTTTTTCATGTGATAATAATTTTGTTTTTATATTAAACGGTGTATATTTTGAAGTTTAATTTTCAGGATTGCAAATTTAATCAAAAATTCCCACCCCACTAAATGCATATATTAAAATATTGTGATATTTTGCATAAAATAATTTTTAAATAAAACTCATATTGGTTAAACAAACTATTACATAAATATCTTATCTTAGCCTCTTATAACTATGATAATTTTAATAAGAATTTCAATGTTTTTAACAAATATTTGGTTTTGGCTTAGTTTTTGAATTATCGCCCGAACATTTTGAAAACCTAATTTCCAATTTTATTAGCAACAAAAAATACAAGCTATGATGAAAAAAATAACAATTATTTTAGTGATTTGTTTGTTTTATGCGAATTCTCCCGCAAACGCACAAAGAATTTTCTGGTGGAAAAAAGACAAGTCAGAAAAGGAACAGCCTCAACCTCAAAGAGAGGCCACTCCAAACCAACCTCAGAGAGAAACAACACCTACTGTACAACCTGAGCCAGCATCCACTCGTCCTACATCTCCTGCTGCTAATGATACCCCAGCAAGAGACAATGGTCGTATAACGCCAGATGTCGCAAACCGGATTAACCGTGAAAATGATAGAATTAGAAATACGGCCGAGCCTGTTGTTACTGAAAGTCCAAATGGAAATGTAAACTGGACAGAACAATTTATTGAAGCCAAAGGTGAAAGTGTGATTGATTCTGAGAGATTCTCAAATGTAGGACAAGCTAGGGCTATGGCAACCAGAGGTGCAATAGTTGTAGCGCAAAGAAATCTGCTTGAAATAATTCAAGGTGTTCAAGTTACTTCCGAAACTGTTGTAATTGATATGGTCACAACCAGTGATGTGATAAAGACCAAAGTTGAAGGTGTTATTAAAGGAGCAGTTATGTTTGGTGATCCTATTGAAAAAAATGGTATGATTGAAGTTATTATGAGAGTGCCATTGTATGGAAATAACGGACTTGCTGGTGCTGTTTATGATGCTGTTCCCGATCAATCTGCTGCTTTCCAAGCTGCTTCCGGTTCCAAGGCAGCAGGAGACAAATCAACTGTAGATAAGATGAAGGACGAACTACTTGGATCTATTTTCTTTGATTTTAAAGGTCAAAAATTTGACCCTTCTCTTTTTCCTGTCGTATTAGATGAGAATAACAATTTATTGCTCGACCTTTCTAAAATATATGATCCTCAAAAAGGCAACTTCCCTTCATACCTAAATGCATCGCGTGAATTACTGGATAACCTTGGCATAAAAGAAGGAGTTCAGTTTATTGATGCTATTAGTACTCAACCTGGTGTTATAAAAGTTGATACCGGTAAATCAAAAGGGATTAATTGGACAAGAATTGGCGAAATTGCTGGTGCAGTTGGTAAGTTTTTACTTCTGTTTTTATAATTGAATGATTGAATAAAGCTATGTATTATATAAAAAGACAAAAAATATGAAAAGAAAATTGATAACTATAATTACAACTGTTTTTATACTGATTTCTTGGGTTGCTGCAGATTCTTACTCTCAGAGAAGTACAGAGGTTGAAGCCAAAGGTCTTGGAATCGTTCGCCAGGATGCCCTTACTGACGCAATGCGTAATGCAATTGGACAAGCCGTGGGTGTTGCTCTTACAAGTCAAACAAGAGTTGAAGATTTTATCGTTATTCAAGATGCTATTAATACACGGGCTGAAGGATACATAGAGTCATATAGTGTTGTTAGAGAAGGTAAAGTTGGCTCAATGACTGAAATTGTTATTAAAGCAAAAGTTAGCCTGGATCCACTGCGCGCAGATATTAATTTGCTCGCAAATAGTTTAGGGGGAATCAGATTTTTAGTTATGTATGATGATAGAAATCTTTCAGCAGAAGAAATTGAATATTACGAACATGCCGTTGAAAGAATTAATGAGTATTTATCAACAAAAAAATACAGATATATTGAACGTAAAAGATTTGAGGAACTTAAACGTGAGGCTCTGGGTATATATCAAGACAGTCCTACTAATGATGAATCTTACGTTCAGTATCTTGGTATGATGGCTAATGCTCAGTTTATTATTAATGTTAGAAAAATTAATATCCAGAGTAGAAGCGGCGGGTATGTGAGCACAGATTCTAAAGTTACGGTTGAAGTCCAGGCATACGACAATTGCACTGCCGAAGGACTTGGTACAATTGTAATGGAAAGTGACTGGATGTCGTCGAGAGTGCCCAAGAACGCAACAATGGATGGACTAAATAAAGCTATTCAGGGAAATCTCAATAGATTGTTGTCAGTTTTTACATCATACATTAGCAGCTGGGTAAATAATGGAACTCCATTTGAACTTAGGTTTTACTCTACAGGAACATTTAGAGATTTTAGAGATTTAAGAAGAAAGCTTGTTGAAGATCCAAATTTTGGTGGACAAATTGAAATTGTTTCATTTAATAATTATACCAAGTTGATAATTACTTTTAGAGACAGACCTGACGACCTTGCTTATCGTATTTTAGATTATGCTGATGAATTGCAGGGCTTCAGGGATAAAAATCTGGATGTAAAACTTATATATGGCCGTCAAATTAATTTTGCGCCACAAAATACATTTGTACCTGAACTTCAGCGCTTTCAAGGTGAATAAAATTTTTAAATAATTTAAATTTATAGTTATGAAGAAGACATTGTTATTTTTAGCTGTTATTACATTATTTGCAGTTAAGTCGTTTTCACAAGCGACAGAGGTTGTTATTTTTAGTCAAGACGGAGAAAGATTTTGGGTTGTAATAGACGGAGTACTCCAAAATCAAGAACCACAACCAAGGGTTCAAGTTAGCGGCCTCACTAAAGAGTATTATAGAGTAAAGGTTATTTTCGAAATTGAAACTATTCCAGACATTAATCAGTCTATTTCCACGACAGATGCAGACGGTAAAAGAGTGAATGCCACTTATAGAATATTTAAACGCAAAAAGAAATATTCAATGTGGCCTCACAGCTGGGAAGAAGTTGCGCCGGCTCAGGCTCAAACACAAACTATTCAGCTTCAAACTGAAGGTCCTTCAGGCAGACCACAAACAAGGCCACAGCAACCGGCAACTCAACAACCAACTGTTCAGGTTGACCAGACCACTGTCACCACTACAGCCGGAATTACTGTTAGATTGCCCGATGGAACAGTTATTACTTTTGCGCCAGGGGCTGTAATAGATCCTCAATATCTTGACTACATAGTTGTTGAAGAAACTGTAGATTTTCAACCTGAGAGGCCGGTAGCTACAAGACCAATTAATTATCCTGCTCCTGCACCCACTCCTGCGCCTGTTTATTATGTTCCCGGATATACAGGAGCTGTTGGCTGTCCAATTCCGATGGATGCTAATTCATTTAATAGGGCTAAAAATACTATCAAAAATAATAGCCTTGAATCGGATATGATTAGCACTGCAAAACAAGTAGCTTCAAATAATTGCCTGACAGTAAGCCAAGTAGTGGAGATTATGGATCTTTTTGGATTTGAAAGTACAAAACTTGAGTTTGCAAAATTTGCTTATGACTATACCTATGATATTGGTAATTATTACGAAGTAAATAATGCTTTTTCTTTTTCCAGCTCAAAACAAGAATTGAATAATTATATTAACAGGAAAAGGTAAGATAGTTCTGAGTCCTGAGTCCTGAGTCCTAAGTCTGGTTAGACAGGGGCTCAGGATTTTTTATTGTGCCTTGAATTCTTTCAGATAGGCTTTTCTTAAATAGCGGTAATAATATTTTCCTTTTGTGTGTTCTTTAACTTTGGCTTTAGGCTTAATCAGAGGGTCTTTGGCATAATCTAATCTTGCAAGTAATCTGCCCAAAGATTGTTGCTCTGCTTTCATCATTCTTCTAGATAGTTTTCTTTGTTCAAGGTTGTTTAGTAAAATTAAAGCTGACTGTGCATCTTCAATTGCTATAAAGTAAGATGATACGCAAAGAACAAAACAATTATTTTGTCTTAAAGTAAAATCTAACAGACTGAAATGCGTTAATTTGAATTTTGATAATCCATTGTGATTGAAGTGGTTGGTTGCCTGATTATATAACTCTACCGCTTTATCATATTCTGCCTTTTGTATATTACCTTCTACTGTTACCAACATTTGTTGATATTGAATAGCAGGTAGTACTTCGGCTCTTCTTCTTTCAACATAAACAAAATCTATATTGCAATCAGCGTTTTTATCTTTAAGGTCTCTGGCATTCTTAAAAATGCTTTCGGCTTCTAAAAATTTTAATTGAGAAATGCTTTCATTTGCGCCGTTAAGCATAAAGGAGATTTGATTATGAATGTTAATGCAATGCTGACTTTGAACTTCTAACCTTGCAACATTAATTAAGTCTCTAAGCTCATCATCCTCTATAAATCCATAAGAATATATGTCATTTCCTGCCTGTTGTATTGTATTTCGCGCTTGGTCTAATAAATTACTTTTTGCTTGCTGTATTGCTTGCTGTAGATTTTGAATTATTAATGGTCTTTTCGCTTCCTTAATAAGAGAGAGTAGGTTCTCATTTTTAGTAACTCTAAATTCATCTTCAATGGCTTTAGCCGCTTCAAATAATGGTAAAGCCTGAGAATACATTTTGTTTTCGAGGAGAGATATCCCTTTTTCAATATTCTGTGTATATTGCAAGCTTTTAATGTCATTCAACAATCTGAAAGCATCACCTGCATCAGGAATATCTTTTTTATGATTTCGGTGGTATTCTATAGCCTGCCTAACTGATCTTTCTGCTGTTTCAAGATTTCCAGCTCTAAAAAGTCTGTTGGCATTACTCATCATATCAGAGTAAATACCTTTTCTGGCCAATGTAATTCCTCTTGCAATAAGATCTTTACATGCGAGTGAAGGTACGCTTTGGCAAAAATCCTGAGCTTTTAAATATGCACTCAATGCATTTTGATAGTCTTTCTTTGATTCAAACTGAACTGCATCTGATATAAGTCTGTCGTCAATGCTTAGGCTTAGTTGTTGTAAAAGATTTCTGGTGTCGTTATCAAATGCCCCAATAGAATAGGCTCTTTTAACACCTAATATTGCATTGTCGGTATTTCCTGCATTATATTCTAATCTTGATATCTGTGCTATTGCAGGAGCAAAGTTTGGATCTATTTGCAAAGCTTGTTCGAAATGCCAACGAGCTTCAGAAGTGTTTACGGGAATTAATCTAACTCCATCATTAAAATAATATATTGGAAGGTTTAGCATAACATAATCAAGCTCTGCTGCTTTTTGCTCCAGCAAGCTTGAAGCATTTGCAAGTTTAGGCATAAAGCTAATAGGGTCATTAACGTACAAATCTAAACGATTGGGGAAGTCTTTTTGATATAGCTCACTTATAGCAAATCCCATTGCATCAATCATTTGTCTGTATTCAAAGCATCTTTTGTAATTTTGCGGGTATATTATACTTAAATCAGCAAATATCTGATTCAATCTAACATCGCTATAAAAATATTCTTCAATAAGATTCGCTTTCTCCAAAAAGTTTCTCCTGTTTGCAGGTGTGTATATAAACTTTAAGTCATCCATCACAAAGTTAGGTCGCACATTAGCTGTTGTATCAATATTCTCAAAAGTAAACTTTGTTTCAACCGGACTTATTCTTGAAGGGTTTTGTTTTATGTTATAAGTTTTTATTCTTGGGAAAGAGATAGTTCCTGAAAATTCAACTTGTTCGGGAAGCAATACATCTGTAATATCGAATGCATGTATCCTTGTTGACCCTGTTAGTCTTATGTCTTTTATAATTATTGTTGTAAATATCTTATTACCTGATCTTTTTATTGTTATATCTTGTCTGTAGTTAATTGTGTATTCAACAGCCATTACATTACGATTTGTAATTCTGGCAATTTCTTTAATAATGATATTAGTGGTTTGGTGTTCGGGGCGATTGCCCGGTTGAAAAGAAACAATATAATTTTCTCTTGTTGATTTTTCAAAAATAACATCTGATTGAGCTTTTATTGCTGATGATGCAATTGACAAGAAAATAACAAAAATGGTGATTGTGTGTTTCATAGAATAAATAAATATGTGGTCAAAATTACTTGTTTTTCGAAAAGAAGACAAAGAATTTTATTTTTGCAGTGTTTAAATACATATTAATATGAATGAAAATTGGCAAGAAAGAACTTTACTTCTATTGAAGTCTGAAAAGGTAGAAAAACTTAAATGTGCTAATGTATTGGTGGCCGGATTGGGTGGCGTTGGTGCATATGCTGCTGAAATGCTTTGCAGGGCAGGAGTGGGGAAGCTTACAATAATTGATTTTGACACAGTGCATCCTTCCAATAAAAACAGGCAATTACTTGCATTAGACAGTACAATTGGCAAAGCAAAATCTGAATTAATGAAAGATAGGCTTCTTGACATAAATCCTGAAATAGACCTTACGGTGCATGATGTATATTTAAGAGATGAGCTTTCAGATAAAATCCTTGAAGAAAAGTTTGACTATGTTGTGGATGCTATTGATACATTGTCACCCAAAATATTTTTTATTAATCGGGTTGTAAAAAATGGATTAAAGCTAATCAGCAGTATGGGGGCAGGAGGAAAAATAGATCCTTCAAAAGTTACAGTTGCAGATTTCTCAGAATCATATAACTGTAATTTGGCTCGCATTCTTAGAAAAAAGCTTGGCAAATTAGGGGTAAGGAATGGTTTTAAAGTTATTTTTTCTTATGAATTGGTTGACGATGATTGTATAATGCCGGTAGAAAATGTTGAAAATAAAAAAACAACCGTAGGCACTATATCATACATGCCGGCTATTTTCGGATGCTATTGTGCTTCGGTTGTGATAAGGGATTTGATTAGTCCTGAGTCCTGAGTCCTAAGTCCTGAGTCCTGAGTCAGAAAGAAAAAGTTCCACGCAAAGCTCGCGAAATTTTAAACGCGAAAGATTTCTATGTTAATAAACAAGAAAAATTATTTCTTTTTTGATAGAAATAATCTTCTTTTTTCAAATAGGGTTGTTTTCTCTTGATCACGGCCATTATTCGTTGGATTAATTTGTTCCTTACAGCATTCAACACGCTCATTTTGTTTTTGCCCTCCGCTACCTTTCTAGCAAAGTATTCTTTGAGTTCTTCGTCAAATCTTACGGCCGCCATAGCTGCCATATGCAAGAGGCTCTTGATGTTCTTGTTG
>JAGXRQ010000009.1 GCA_018335675.1 Bacteroidota bacterium
CTGTAATACAAAGAATGGCACAAACTAAAAAAGCGTTTTCGGTGGTAGCTTCCTTAGTAAGGATACATCTGATAAGCTTGTTGGATGTGTTTGAATTACTAAGAAGCACGAACCGATATTATTTAAAACGAACAGGCTCTCCTCCAATAAATTTGCAGTATAACCTGCAATTTATATAGGGGGTGGCTTTTAAAAATAAAATCATAATGCCTGTTTATCTGGTAGTTACGTTTGAAAAAGAGTAAAATTACTTTTTAGTCGGATAATAGTGTAAAATAATATAAGAAAAATGAAGTCAGACCGAAATAAACAGCTTAACAAATGAAAAAATTATTAATTGTATTATTAGTGTTAAATCTTTGTCCTTCTGCATATTCAATTGCTCAACAAACTGAACAAATCATTAGATTTTCATATGATAATACCGGCAATCGAATATTGAGAATGCTGCATATTGAAGAAATAAAAACCGGTGATGCAACAAATCAGGAATTAGTACAAAGTCTTCCTGAAAGATTTTCAAATTCCAAAGAGGCTGTTAATGACATTATAAAAGTTTATCCAAATCCAACTCAAAGAATTGTAAACATAGAAAAATCAGTAAATGCAAAAACAGCTTTTACAGGATATGTGTATGATATTAATGCTAAACTCATTGAAATAATTGAATTTGAAGATTATATTTTAGAATATAACATGGAAAGATTTGAACCCGGAACTTATTTTTTAATACTTACAGATAAAGAACATTCGTTTCACTATAAAATAATTAAGCAATAAGATACTGCTATTAATTAGAATTATTATTAAAGTAGAAAAAGGTTTTTAGCTTATTAAACACAAAAAAAGCAACTGATGAAGAGAATATTTATTTCAATACTTTTAATTTTATTTTTTTTAGCAAATATAGCGCTGGGGCAAGGCAATAGCCAGACTAATCATGGGTCAAACATTATTTTAAGCAATGAATTTGCAGGTGGGCAACATTTATATAAGGCTTCCGAGTCTATAAGATTATTGCCAGGATTTAGATTTTCTGCTGAAAGTAAAAATGATTTCTTCATTGGGGAACTTGATCCTAATATTATTATACCTCCTGCTAGTGGTACAATCGGAGGACCTGAAGTTGATGATATCGGCGTTGTTGGTACTCTTGTTGGAGAGCATGCCGTAACACCACTTGGCAGCGCAAACTTATCAGTGCCAATTTCTCTGCCTTCAGGAATTAATAATATGACTCCTGTTTTGGGTTTTACGTACAATAGTCAGGCTCGTAATTCTTTATTAGGTATGGGGTGGTCACTTGCCGGGCTTTCTGCAATTTCGAGGTCAAATTCTACAATTTTCCATGATGGATTTACCAATAATGTAAATTTTAATGAATGGGATAGATTTAATATAGATGGACAAAGGCTAATGGTAACATCTGGAGAGTATGGTACAGGTAATTCTGAATATAAATGTGAATTTGATAATTTTTCTAAAATTGTTTATACGAAATCTGGCATTGGCTTGCTTGATGAAATGGTTGAGCAAAATGATGAAAAAAAGGTTTTAGATTATTTTGTCGTTTACAGAAAAGATGGCACCATATGGCATTATGGCAATAATTTAAACAGCATTGTTAAACATCCGAATGGTAAGATTTTATTATGGATGGTCAGCAGGATTAGTGATAGGATGGGAAATTATATTGACTTTGTATATGAACACAATACTGATGGAACATTAGGAGCAAGAATAAAAAGTATTTTATACACAGGAAATAGTATAAATAGTACATCCCCATTTTATTTCGTGAATTTTAGCTATGAAGACAGAATTGATGTTGAATACAAGTACTTTGCAGGAGCTAAGTTTTCTAACTCAAAAAGACTTAATAATATTAAGGTAAATTATTCAGCTAAAGTTAATGGAGAAGCTACTTTTGTAAAGTTATTCCAGTACAATATTTCTTATGAAATTATTAATGGGGTTTCTCATATAAATAGAATTTGGCAGCAAGATGACAAGGGCAATCAATTGAATCCTATGAGGTTTTCTTATGGAAATGGAAGCGATTTGGCTGTGAAAGAAACAAATGGATTACAGAAAGTTCATCCAGAAGAATATGGGGCACCATCTGACCGACGATACTATTATTATGGAGATTTTAATGGAAATGGATTTACAGATTATATAGAAAGTAATTATAATGGTAAAAACATTAAACTATATTTAAATCAAAAAAATGGAAATTTTTTAAAAGTATGGGAACATAATTACAATGATGAAGTAGGGTTTAATGAATTACTTTGGATTTATGTAACAGATATTAATGGAGACGGCAAAGACGACATTGTTAGGATTATTTCTAATGTTAATGGAGCTACAGGGCATATTATTGTTAAACCATATTTATATACAAACAATGGATTTAACACTACACCATCAGGTAGTGTTATGCGCACAAATGTTTTAGTAAATAACACAGGAAATAATGCATGCTTAGGTGATTTTGACGGTAATGGCAAGTTTGACGATTTAATTATTAAGACTCAGATTAACAAAGAATATAAGCCTTTTTATTATGCTTATTATAAATTTAAAAGCACTCCTGGTAATCCTTCCGGACAATTTGTGGAGATTGTTTCAGATGGCATAGTGCCATTCAATAATGACATTTGGGGTAATAGAGCAATTTTAGGAAATTTCACTGGTGATTCAAGAACAAGCATTTATTTAGGCAGCTTGTTTTTATTAAATGACTTTAGAGAAGATGGAAAGCCTATTCTTAGCAGAATAAACTTTTCATCAGGGGTCTCGGGAGACGGATATTTTACTGGAGATTTTAATGGTGATGGCCTTACAGATGTTCTAAGTTATTCTCAGCATTCACCCCATTGGCGACTTCATTTTAACAATGGTGCAGGGTTTGACGAATACGTTGAGTTAGTAGATTTTCTGGTGAATGAATCAATTCCACAATCATATTATAATACAAATTGGTTGAATAGCAATGAAGCATCTATAATTCGAATTGCTGATTTTACAGGAAATGGGAAAAGTGATATTTTATTTATGAAATCTGGCCTTATAGGATCTGGAAGTTCTCACAACACACCTGATTCACCAAATACTTGTGCTTTCATAAATAAAATGGTATGGTTTGAAAATAATATAGAAAGCTCTTTGTCTTTTATAAGAAGACCCATCACTGATATTTATGTTGAAGATATATGCAATTATATGGGCTTACCGCAATTCCCTGAGAGTTTATTGGAAGACAATTTATTAACATGGGCAAATCAACGAACTAACGGGTTGGGTGATTTTGATGGTGATGGTAGAATTGATTTAATTACAGGAGGAGCGGTATTACAAACCTGCTCCAATGGCGCATTATTAATTAACCCAACACATTTTCAGCCCAAAATAATTTCATTTCAGCCTTGGGATGACAGCCATTTGCTTACTGAAATTAAAGATGCTTTTGGCAACAAAACGGAAGTTTTTTATTCTGTTTTAACGGATAGCGAGGTATATTCAAGTACTGCAAATAGCTCATTTTCTGAAATAATTAACATTATTGCGCCAATAACCGTTGTTAAAAGCATTATTAAGCATACGCCATATAATGCAAATCATTCTGAATATTATCAATATCATAATGCAAAGTTTCACCATAAAGCAAGAGGATTTCTTGGGTTTGAAAAGATTACCAGTACTTTTAACAATGGAGGGAGTGAAAATTTAGTTAATGTCTCTGAGAATTACGTCAATTCCGAATATGCATTATTGTATGAAAAATCAGTATTGCAAAAAGTTGGAAGTAATAATTTATTGAGCAAAAGCTTTAATAATTGGCAATTTAGACAAACTGCTACACAGTCTAATCCAATTACCGGCAAGAATGCTTATTCTTTCTTTTATTATCCAGATAATACAATATCGAGTATGTATGAACCAAATAGTAACACCTTAACTTCCAGAACAACTGAAAATTTCGTTTTTGACATATATGCTAATTTAACTCAACATAAAATAGTTTATGCAAATGTAAACCTTGAACAAATTAGTGATATTTCATACAAAGCTCCAGACCTGGAAAATTGGGTAATCGGCTTACCTTTAAGCAAGGTAAGTACTCAAAAATTTATTGGAGATTCAGAATCCACTCTTACATCAAAAACACAAATAGAATATAGCACACAATCTGGTAAAACTCATTTACCGGTTCGTATTCATAGCATCCCACAGGCAAATAATAACGACCCATTAAGAACGCTAACAACAATAGAGTATGATAATTTTGGAAATATGGTTTCTCAATTGATTAGCGCACCTAATGATCCTGAAACTGAATCGAGAATTATTGAATTTGAATATTCTGAGCAAACTCTTTATAGGTTCCCAAATAAAATAACAGATGGACTTGGGCATGAGACTATATTTACATATAATAGTTTTTATGGCTGGAAAAAATCAGAGACTGCACCAAATGGATTAATCACCGTCTATAATTTAGACTTGTTTGGAATTAGTAATTCAGTTGCATATGCTGATGGTACATCTGAACATATAGCTAAAAGATGGGCGAAAAATCACACCGATGCCCCCAGTAATGCGTTGTTTTACACTTGGCAACAAACAACAGGAAGTACGCCAATTATTGTTTTCTACAATTCAGTTGGGCAACAACTCAGGGTTGTAACCAGAGGTTTCAATAATGAGAAAATCTATACTGATTTTACTTATAATTCAAAAGGGCTGTTAATTAGCGAAACCTTGCCATATTTTGCGAATGGGGCACAAATACTTTCAATCAACTATGAATATGATGCTCAAAATAGGAAAACAAAAACTACATTACCTGATGGATCAGTAACAAGAGTTATTTATTCTGCTTCTCCGTACACTCCTATTGTTAAAGTTGTAAATGCTTTAAATCAACAATCTGAGCAACGTTTTAATTCTGTAGGTTGGTTAACAAGAAGTATAGATGCAAACAATAAGTCAGTGCAATACTCTTACTTCGCTGACGGGAAATTGAAAGAGGCTTGGATACAAGGACAGGAAGAAACTAAGGTAAACTTAAATTACAATAGTATTAGGGCTAGGAAAGAAATGCACGATCCCAACTATGGTTTAGTTGAAACAGAATACAGTCCATTTGGAGAAATAATTGAGATAAAAAACCCTAAAGAAGGCACTCAGTCTTTTAAATATGATGTATTGGGAAGAGTGATTGAAAAAGTTCGTAATAATGGAACAAACATTACTCAATTTGACTATGTAACTGAAGGAAATGGAATTGGATTAATTCAAGAAGTTAGCTCTGAAAATCACGGTCTATATTATGTTTATGACAATTTTTCTCGTGTAAGCAAGACAATTGAAACAATTAATAATGTAGATTTTGAAACAAGATTTGTATATGACGATAAAAGCAGAATAGCAAATATTGTATATGCATCAGGATTTGGGGTTAAACATGTTTATAATGGATTTGGACATCTTTTTGAAATCAGAGGATTAAATGACAATAAGCTGCTTTGGAAAACAAATAAGGTAAATCAATATGGCCAAATAGAAAAATATGAAGTTGGAAATGCGTTAATAACTGATAGAGTATATGATAATATTAATGGAAATATCAAATCAATAAGAACACATAGAAACAGCAATAACTTTCAGGATTATGTGTACAATTGGGATAAGATTGGAAACTTAGTTTCGAGAAAAAAGTGGCTTAAAACTGCAAATAACCAAAGCTTAATTGAAGAATTCTCATATGACAATCTTAGCCGCTTAACTTCAATTGCGCTAAATGGAAATATTTCAAGTTCAATCGAATACGATGCTACTGGTTTGGGAAATATAATTCATAAAAATGTGAATGGGTTTACTTTTATTTCTGAGGCTATTTACGGAGAAGAAGGAAGTGGTCCTCATGCACTCACATCATTTTCCTCAAACTCTATTTCTGATGAAACACAAAATATAGAGTACACACATTTGGATAAGATTTGGAAAATACGCGAAGGAAACAATCTAATGGAAATTAGCTATGGAGTGAATGATCAAAGAATACATCAAATATATGATACTAAGGGAGATTTGTTAGTATTAAAAAAGGAGAAGATTTTTGCTGGCTTAATAGAGCAAATCATTATTAATAAAACTATTATCGAAACTTGGAATTATATTTCAGGCCCTGAGGGTGTTTTTGCCGTGTATGTTCAAGATAGAATGGGATCAGGTAATTATTATTATATACACAAAGACCACTTAGGCTCTTGGGAATTGATTACCGATGAAAATAGAAATATTGTACAAAATGCTAGCTTTGACGCTTGGGGACTTTCAAGAGATCCGGATACATGGACATGGGATCCGGATTATATTGCACCTGCATTACGTTTCGACAGAGGATACACAGGGCATGAACACTTGCCTCAATTCAATCTAATTAATATGAATGGCCGTGTATATGACCCCAAAGTTAGCCGTTTCCTAAGCCCTGATCCCTACATCCAATCCCCCGCCTTTACCCAAAGCTACAATAGGTATGCGTATTGCCTTAATAACCCGATGAAATATATTGATCCTAGTGGATATCAATATCAAAGTGCAGTATTTGAATGGTGGAAAATAAATGGACAAGGGCAAAGCTTTTGGTATAGAGGTGATTATGTTTATAACTCAAATGGAAGCTATATGGGTACTAGCGGTTATAATTATGGTGGAGGTGGAGGTGGAGGCATAGGTAATCCAGGTCAATTTTTTAACGGACTATCAACCAGCTCCGGCGTAAATGGAATTATATACGATTGGCATACAAAAACGTATCGTAATATTTATACGAATGAAATTGTAAGTTTTGGGTTAGTTTTTAATAATATCATTTTACCAAGAGCAATTAGTATTACTCACTTTATATATACTGGCACCAAAAAAAACCCATATCAAGTATTTAGAGGATTTCATTTTAGCAATGGAACAGAGTGGTATACTGAAGATGGTTTTTTTGCAAGTTCAGAGGCGGATGATTCTATTTGGAACTCAAGACCAATGAGAATTCTTTTACCAGATAATATTTCAGTGAATTTCACTTTTGCCGGTGGCTTTATATTTGGAAGCATGACATATTCAATTAATTTTCTTATAAGAGGAAAAACCCCGGGTGTTTATTTATCTAAAACAGAAATGGATAAGGTCTTTGGTATGGGGTTTTTATCAGGACCTTCAATAGGATTACATTACTACCAAAAAAACATCAATGAACTTAATTATAAGCATCTTTTTGGTAGAACTCAAAGCGGGGCAGGTGCTATAATTTGGGGTGGTGGTGCACAATTCCCGCATAATGATAACGGAGAATTAATGTGGATTGGAATTGATGTGCCTTTTTTCCCTGGCATTGGCGGCATGGGTGGCACTGGGTACACAAGCCCAACTTGGGAATAGCGTTTGTAAATAAATATATTTAATAATTAACTTTTTTCATTATGTCAAACCGTAAAAAAATATACTTAAGCATTGGTATTCCATTAATTGTAACGTTATTCATTTCAATAATGATGGCATTAGTTCAAAAAAACTTCAACGAAGGCTTTGATAGATATATTAAACAAAGTTTTTGTGGCGTTGTTGAAAAAGTATACTATCAAGAACACAGCAGAGGCTTTCCTAATGTAGTGGTTAATGACACAAGTATATATTTGGGTGTACATTTTATTAGAATTAGTGGCAATATACAAATTGGAGACTCAATATGCAAGAAGCCGGGAAGCAATAAGCACAGTGTTTGCCGCCTAGGAAAGAACATGAATTGGCAGTGTAAGGAATATGTTGAAACAAAACCTTCAATATTCGATTGGGGAAAATAAATTTGGGAACAAGCATGTTTTCACAAAAACACAAACTAGTATAAAAATAATATTGTGAGTTCTATCTGACCGATTTAATTCAAATTATTTTCGAATAAAATATTGCAAATAAAGCATTTCTAATATGACTAATTGTTTAGACTATAATATAGGTGTTAGGGCGGGTTATATTCATGCAATATATCCGATAGGCAAATTAACTGCAAATGGTGATTATATTGAGATTAATGCTTCACTATTTGGGAATTTTATATTGTCCAAATCTGACATTACAGGATTTTTAATAAAAGGCCGAGGTTTGTTTGGATTAAACGCAATTGAGATATCCCATAAAATAAGCAATTATCCTAAAAAAATAGTGATTTATACATACAAAAACCCTAAGGAGTTAATACACGAATTTAGAAATTTTGGGTGTAATGAAAACTCTCATATGGATGAAGAGAAAATACTAAATGCAAGAATTATTGAAATGCAATCACAAGGCTCATTCCCTGTAAAGAAAATTTTTTCAAAAATGTATATTGTGTTTTTGATACTCACTATTGCTAATGATTTATTACACTTTTTTTCTACTCCTTTAATTGAAGTCCCTTTTGGTTGGGGCTCTTTAACGTTTTACTTAATTACAATTTTTATCTCTATTAGCTTGTTGTTTTCTAAAAGTGCAAGAAACAAAATACTCAAGAATGGGCGGCACAAGAGGCATATTTCAAGAGGCTTAATTATTCTAATTATTGTTTTTGTATACTTCTTTGGCTTGAATCTTTTTGTGATTAGCCTTTAACTATTAAGATATTATATTTTTTTGATATTCCGGAGCATTCTGACTCCAATCCGAAATCATAAAATAAGTATTAAACAAAAATCATTATTTTCGCATCAACGTTCTTTGAATTGGCATCCAATCCCCCGCCTTCACCCAAAGCTACAATAGGTATGCGTATTGCCTTAATAATCCGATGAAATATATTGATCCTAGTGGATATCAATATCAAAGTGCAGTATTTGAATGGTGGAAAATAAATGGACAAGGGCAAAGCTTTTGGTATAGAGGTGATTATGTTTATAACTCAAATGGAAGCT
>JAGXRQ010000010.1 GCA_018335675.1 Bacteroidota bacterium
CTTCTTTTGAAAATATTACTAATCAACAAATTCAATATGTTCAACACAAGTTAAATAACAGACCAAGAAAAAAATTGGGGTTCTTATCACCAATTGAATTTTTATCATTAAATTTGATTAAACAAAAAGTTGCATTTGTGACTTGAATTCAGCAACTAATTACCACATTATTGACTTAAAGAACAGGTATATGAAAAAAGTTAGCAATATACTATTAATCCTATTGATTACTGTTTTCAGTAACACCTTAGGACAATCCGTTTCTAAAGAAGAAGCATTAGTGTTAGCAAATAATTTCTTCAGTATTTTATCTGAGAAGTATTCCGACCCCCAAGCTGTTTCTAACGAATATGTTTATCTTTCTGACAAATCATCAGAGCCAACATTATACATTTTCAATGCCCACAGTGAAGGGTTTGTAATCATTGCTGCTGACAAAAAAGTATATCCTGTACTTGGCTATTCTTTTAATTCTAAACTTCCTGATGATAAAGAACAATGGTCTCCATCATTCGAGGCATGGATAGAAATGTATAGCATGCAAATTGATGCGATTAGGATTGAAAACTCTGAAGCTGAAAAAAGCATAACCGAAGCATGGCATAAATTAGAAACTAAAGAAAACCCATTCTTAAGATCTGAAAAAGATGTATCTCCCTTACTTTCGACCACATGGAATCAAGGTTGCGGATATAATGCTTTATGTCCGGTAGCTGCAGGAGGCCCTTGCGGCAGAGCCTACACCGGATGTGTTGCAACTGCAATGGCGCAAGTTATGAGGTATATGGCATACCCAACATCAGGAATAGGAAGTCAATGTTACGACACTGCAAATTACGGAGAATTGTGCGCCAACTTTGCTGATGGAATCTACAACTATGCTGCAATGACAAATAATAGCGGAAACTCACATGTCGCAAAATTAATGTATCATTGCGGAATTTCTGTATATATGAGTTATTCCGCTTCCGGCTCAGGTGCTTTTTCTCATAATGTTGTAAGAGCTTGGAAACAATTTTTTGATTACAAAAATCACATCCTAATACAAAAAAGTAATTATGCTGAAGTCGATTGGATAAGGATTATAAGAAATGAAATTGACAAAAACAGACCCGTTTATTATGCCGGTTTTGGTTCCGGTGGACACGCTTTTGTTTTTGATGGGTATCAAAACCTGAATCATTTTCACGTTAATTGGGGATGGGGTGGCTCTCATAACGGTTATTTTTATGTTAATAATTTAAACCCCGGAGGCTATACTTTTACAAACAGTCAACAAGCTATCGTTGGAACTATACCTGGAATAAGTTTTACCAATCTCGATGTATCTTCAGCAGTTACACTTACCTGTGCAACGCCCGCAAGTGGTGATATATCTACAGGAGTAGACCATATAAATTATTACAAAAACTCCTATCCGGCAGCCGTTGGAAAAGAATTGGTATATACTTTTTCAAATGATTTGCCCGGTAGAATCAGGATTAAAATAACCAATAATGTTGGGGGTGATGTGAATGCATTTTTGCTACACTATCCACATCAGGATTCTTTGGTTACATCCGGCAAAAATGGCTTGATTGCCGATGATATGCCCGCAAGCACATATTATGTAGTTGTAGAAGGCGATAAAGGCAAAGAACCTACTTTCAACATTGAAGTTATTTGCCCTACAATTGAAGCCGACCTTATATTTCTGCAATCAAATGTTTCTCCACAATTTATTGAATCTTTCTTGCCAAATGTAATGTTTTCATCTATTGTTAAAAACATCGGAAATACCGATGCAGCATCTTGCACAATTGAGTATTATTTATCCGTCGATGAGTTTTTTGATGGATCAGATATCCTTTTAGGAAGCGATATATTTTCTGAAACTAGCATAGGCCAAACTATTAGCTTCTCTTCTAGCCTTACCATGCCGGCGGGCTTAATATCAGGGTCGTATTATGTGATATTCAACCTTGACCCTGAGAACAGTGTTCCTGAATCTGATGATGATAATTTTTCCTATGCTTATGTAATGGTTCCGACTGATGGTATTATGGATTGTACTGCCAGCATTATCCTCGAAGATGGATTATGGCATTATGGAAATACTCTCAGCGATGGGGCTTCAAATATTACTATGTATTGGAGTGCCACAGAAATGACAGGGCCTGAAGTTATTCATTCTTTTACTCCTTCTTACAACGGGTTTACAAAACTAACCTTCGTCGAAACTCATCCCGGAACTATCAATGCCATGGTATTACCTATTTGCAATGAAAACACTTATCTGACAAATGTTTGGTTTGCTAATATCACAGACACTATAGGCTTTACTGATTTTTATTCTGTAGCCGGGACAAAATACTATGTTGTTGTTGACGGGTATAAAGGGGTTTACGGAGATTATGCCTTAAAGGTTGACCTTCCAAAAGAATGTCCTGATGTAACAGTTGAAATGAGCAAAGACCCAAATTTATGTGATGGTGAAACATTCCCAAGCTTTTGGACTAACTGGGGTGCAAGCTCTTATCAGTGGTATAAAGACGGCGCCCCTATACAGGAAGCCACAAAGGCGTGGTTCTCCCCTACTGCAGTAGGAAGTTATTTTGTTGAGATTACTGAAAATGGTTGTTCTTCTGCATCAGACATTATTAACTTACAAATGAGCTTCCCTCCTGACGCTGCTCAAATAGCTCATAATGGAAGTTTAGAGTTTTGTTTGGGTGGAAATGTTGAGCTGTATCTTTCCAATACTGTATCATACCCATTAAATTGGGCTTTGAATGGTGTTATTATAGATGGTGCAACAAACGAGACCTTTATTGCAGAAGACTCAGGAACGTATTCTTTGATTACCACAAATGGCTCATGCTCTGTAACATCTGAAAACAGCATTATAGTTAATGCAAAAAGATTACCTGCTAATATAAACGAGAAACTATCTGTACCTTCTGAAAATATCAAATTTCAATACACTTTTGAAGAAGACAATACAGATCAAAGTGGAAACAACTATAATTTCGTTTGTTGGAGTTTTCAACCCACCAACGATAGGTTTGGCAACTTCTGGCAAGCAAGATATTTCACTAGTGATAACGTAATGGGTTATTCTTCAAATTCACATGCACTACATAATGAATTCACTCATTCTTTATGGTTTAAAACAGACACAGATAAAGGTGGTTTAATTACAGGTTTCGTTAATAATCCATGGAATGCCACTATAATGGAGTCTATGCTTTATATGTCGAATAGTGGGAACCTTCATTTTTACATTACAAATAGCGGGACTCCTGTTGAGTTGATTTCATCAGATTCATATAATGATAATCAATGGCATAGTGTAACCATTCAATATAATGGCAATATGAAAATGATTATTAATAATGGAATGGAATTATTGGAAAACACAAACTCTATTCAAAAACTCAACATCACAGGTTATTGGGCATTTGCAGGACCAAATATTCCTTCAAATGCAACCGACATGCCTACTTCAAAGTACTTTGATGGCTCTATTGATGATATGATATGTGTTTATGAATCAAACAACCTGCTTGATAGTTACAATTACTTTTTGCCCGCATTAACTGTTGAAAATGATGGCAGCGATGAATATTGCTTAAATGCTTTGATAAGTTTTAATATCCTCAATTCCGAAATTAATACAGAATACAGAATTTGGAATCAAACTAAAGAAGAATGGTATTCTAATCCGGTAATTGGCACTTTCGGCCAAATAAACATTACAGGAAATGACGATATTATTCAAACTACTGATTTTAAAATTCATGCAAATAATTTATTATCCGGATGTGAAAGATTTTTAGATACTGTTATAACAATTAATATAAATCCTGCCACAGAAATTATTATGCAACCAACCGGAGAGGAAATATGTATTGGCAATAACTATACTTTTAATATTGTTGCTATAGGGCATAGCTTATCTTACCAATGGAAAAAAGACGGTGCTGACATTGGAGAAAACCAACCTTCATTAACAATTTCTAATGCTGATAATACTGACGAAGCATTTTATAGTTGTGAAGTAACAGGGTCATGTGGGTCGGTTATCAGCAATGAAGTATATCTTACAATTGCCGATGAGTTTATTATTGATGAAATTACCGATGCAACTCTTTGTGAAGGGGCAAATGCAAGCTTTGAAGTGGTGGCAAATGGAAGTAATAAAACTTATCAGTGGAAAAAAGATGGAGTTGATTTGTCTGACACAGATGAAATAAATGGAACTAATACTAATAATCTTATAATTGAAAACATTAGCTCTGCCGATGAAGGCAATTATAGTTGCTTTGTGACAAGCGATTGTGGAAACGGAATTAGCAATGAAGCCAGTTTAACCGTTTTAGAACTTACCCAAATATCTCAACAACCTGAAGCTTCATATGATGCATGCGAAAACACTGAATTAACATTATACATTGAAGCAAGCGGAGCCGGAATAAATTATCAATGGTATAAAAACAATAATCCTATTCCGGAAGCTAATTCTAGTTCTTATCATATCCCAAATATACTGGCTGAAGATGAAGGAGAATATTACTGCATTGTTAGTGGAATATGCTCAGATGAACAAAGCATTACATCTTTCTTAACAGTTTACGCAAACCCAATTGGTGGTCAAGTTGTAAATGACGCAGAAATTACTTATGGAAATTCTACAGGTATTCTAAATCTGTTTGGGGAATCAGGAGCTGTTGTAGGATGGGAAAGAAAACTAGAATCAATGGATTGGGAGTTTATTGAAAATACTGAATCGTTTTATAGTGAAATTCCTATAAACATTGGCACATGGAAATATCGAGCAATAATTGAAAATGGCAACTGTAATCCTGTTTATTCTGATGAAGCTACCATCACTGTAAATGCTCGCGAAGTAACAATTTCCGGACTTATCGTTGAAGATAAGGTTTATGATGGAACAAATGCTGCAACTGTGAGTAATTGGGGAACCCTTGTTGATATTTTATCCGAAGATGATGTTATTCTGGACTTTACCAATGCAATTGCGACTTTCCCTTTAACACTTGTTGGATTGGATTATGAGATAGTTATTACAGGTATAGTCATTAACGGAAATGATGCGCATAATTATTTACTAAATATGCCTCTTATTACTGCTTGTATAACTGCAAAACCTCTAGCAATTACTGCTCAAAGTTTCTTAAAATCTTTGGGAACTGAGTTTGTATTTGATGGAGATGAATTTTTTGTTAGCGAAATGATTGCAGGCGATGAAGTAATTGCCGTTACTCTTACAAGTGCCGGTGCTCCTATTGGTGCCTTGGAAGGAGAATATGACATTGTTCCAAG